>JALSLF010000205.1 GCA_026988445.1 Bacteroidales bacterium | reverse complement strand
TAGGAAAACTCTAAATTAAAACATTTTTGCAAATTTAATACTATTTCCGCCAAAATTTACGATAGGGTATTTCTTGTATAAACTATCATATATGTAAAAGCGCTAAAAATAATTCTCATTAAAAAAATAAACTCATGAAAAATTTAATTCTGAAAAAAAGTAAATTATTGTTGATCAGCCTTTTGGTACTTATGTTCCAGCCGGTTTATATACAAAGTCAACAAGTAAACTACCAAACAATAAAAGGTAAAATTAAAGATAAAGAAACTAAAGATAATGTTATTTTTGCAACTGTTTCGGTAATGAATAGTAATGTGGGTATTGTAAGCAATACCGAAGGTGAATTTATTATAAAAATAAAAGATTCTTTGAACGCTAAAAATCTCGAATTCGCCCATATCGGATATAAGAGTAAAATTGTTCCGATAAATGATTTAAAAGAAAAAGGAAATGTAATTTATTTAGAGCCTGTAAGCGTTTCCTTAGACGAAGTAACGGTTAGACCCTTAAATGCTGAAGAAATCATAAAAGCTGCTTTGCAATTAAAATTTAAAAATTACAGTTCAGTTCCTTTAAACTTTACGGCATTTTATCGTGAAACCGTACAAAAACGCAAGGATTATATTTCAATTTCAGAAGCCGTTGTAGATGTTTACAAAGCGCCCTATAACAAACCTTTTGAAAGAGATTTGGTGAAAATTTATAAAGGACGTAAAGGCAGTAATGTTAAAAGAGCAGATACAGTAATGGTAAAACTTATTGGTGGTCCTTATATACCTTTATTACTTGATGTAGTAAAAAATCCATATACTTTAATTGATTTGGATTATATAAATGATTATAAGTTTAAGCTGGAAAATGTGATGTCCATAGCTAACCGTTTAAACTATGTAATCGCATTCGAACCACGAATTGAAAGTGATGAGGTACCTATATTTAGCGGGAAATATTATATTGATGTAAAATCTTTGGCAATAACATCTGTTGAGTTTAGTTTACAAAATAAAGACAGGGAGCAAGCCAGCAAATTCTTTGTTAAAAGAAAACCTGCAGGTATGCACCTAATCCCTATTGATGCCAAGTATATTGTAAAATATAAAGAAAACAGCGGAAAATTCTTTTTTAATTATGCACGTGGTGAAATTGAGTTCAAATGTAAATGGCCCAAAAGATTATTTAATACTTATTACACCATTACCTCAGAAATGGCAACAACCGACCGTACTGCCGTTAATGTAGAAAAATTTGACCGAAAAGAAACGCTCAAAAAAACAGCTGTTTTTGCCGAAGAATTAGCAGCTTTTAATGATGATGATTTTTGGGGCGAATTTAACTTTATTGAGCCTGGTGTATCATTAGAAAATGCCATGAAAAAATATAAAAGAAAATTAAAAAGACAAAATAGATAATAAATTTAAGCTGTTTAGTGTTTGCCTATAAAGTCGCTGTAATAGTCGCATCAGGCTTTATAGACAGACACTATTTAGTTACTTAACTTTCGCAAGCATGTAAATATTAATATAGCCACAGATGCACGAATGAAATAATTCAATTTTTTTATTTCGATTTTCCTTTTTTACCTTTGGCGGAAAGAGAAAAATTTCAGTGCTAACAATTATAGTATCAACAAAACCATAGTAATTCGTGCATCTGTGGCAGAAATATGAACTTGCGAAAGTTGAGTTAGTTATAAAACTAAACTTTGTGATAGCGATAATTTTAATTTAACTTTGTTAAGCATAAAGTAATTTAAAACTTTCCGAAAACGCATTCTTAATTAGGTATCGGTATGAACAAATGCAGTATCGGGAAGTTTTTATAAAACCGGAAATGAATTTTATACAAAAAGGTATAGCAAATAAAATAAAAGAAGGAAATATAAAAGCTTTTGAACAGCTTTTTCGGGATTTGTATGTACCTCTTTGTGCTTATGCAAATAAATTTGTTGATGATAAAGACAAATCCGAAGAGTTAGTTCAAGAAACTTTTTACAATCTTTGGAAAAACCGGGGAAATTTGAATATCCGGATTTCATTAAAATCATATTTATATAAATCGGTACAAAACTCTTGCTTATTAACCATACAACATGAAAAAGTTAAAGAAAAATACCGCTTACATATTTTAAATTCAGGAAACACAGAAGGAGAGAAAACACCCGATAAATTACTGGAAGAAAAAGAATTAAATAAAAGCATTCAGGAAACAATGGACAAACTTCCGGAACGCTGTCGCGAAATATTCTATTTAAATAGATATGAAGGCTTAAAATATCGCGAAATTGCTGAAAAACTATCTATTTCGCAAAAAACGGTTGAGGCAAACATAAGTAAAGCCTTAAAACTTTTAAGAAAAAATATAGGCAATAAACATCGGCTTATTATTTGATATCAAAGAAACAGAAAACAATGGATAAAAATAATAAAAACATATATAATGTAGATACTGCTTGGGCAAAACTACACAGTAGGCTTGAAAAGGACGGGCTATTGTATCAGCAAAAGAAAAGCATAAATATCTATAAAATAAGCAAAATTGCAGCACTGTTTATAATCAGTTTTGCAGTTTCGTATTGGTTTTTTTATGCTTATACGGCAAAAAATACGAATATGCAAATTGTGGATACCCGGCAAAGCAATATTATCAAAACTGTAATGCTCCCCGATGGCAGTAAGGTAGATTTAAACATAAATTCAAAATTAACTTATCCTGAAAATTTCAGTAAAAAACAAAGAGTGGTAGAACTGGAAGGAGAAGCATTTTTCAAGGTGCATAAAAACCCGAATAAAGCTTTTATTATAAGAACATTAGGGAAAGAAATAAAAGTTTTGGGAACTTCTTTTAATGTAAAAACCAACTTAAAAACCAAACAAGTTAAAGTTTTTGTAAAATCAGGTAAAGTACGTTTTTACGAAGTAAATAACTCGCAAAAACAACTTACTCTTGAAGCAGGTTTTGTGGGGATTATAGACAAAAATACCGCAAAAAAACAAAAAATAAAGGACCCGAATTATTTGGCAT
>JALSLF010000204.1 GCA_026988445.1 Bacteroidales bacterium | reverse complement strand
AATAAATCTTCGCCAAGATCATCATAACCCAATTCCATCATCTCTTTTGTGCTTGAACGGATATTTTCAATCATATCGGCTTCGGTTTTTACATGCACAATATTTTTTCTCCAAATTGAAAATAAAATATCTTTTTCGGGCAAATTAGCAATATAATTGGCAACAGTTGTCCCTAATTTATTCTCTGAACCGTTTTGAATATCATTGGTTAATTGATAGTAACCGAATGAAAGTCCTTGATTTTCAGGATAAATAAACTCCGCAAAATATTCTTGAATGCTTTTATTGAAAAGGTACTGTTCTTTGTTATCGCCGTGAAATGACAATCGGGTAATACGAGTGGCATTTAAAGCAGTGTTTGGAAGCGTTCTGAAATTAAAAAAGAAAAGAGAATCTTTAAAATTTAAAAACTGTGCAATTTTTGTTTTTACGGTATCTCCCGGATTTCCGGTTTTTATATGTATGGCGTAAGAAGTTGTATTACAAAATAAGAATACAAAAAACAATACTATTTTTATTCGGTTTCTATCAAAAATCATTTTTCTTTATTTATTAAACCTAAATTTTATTTCCTGATAATATATTGATTAGCGCATATATGATAATTGCTCCCAATTTTGCCGTACGCTTATCTTCATCAAATCGTGGGGCTATTTCGGCAATATCAAAACTTATTAATTTTCCTGAATCAGCTACATGTTTTATTAAATCCAAGGTGATTTCGGGCAATAAACCAAAAGGTTGTGGTGCACTCACTCCGGGTGCATACGCCGCTGAAAACACATCGGTACAAACAGTCATATATATAAAATCATTTTCGGCAATAAAAGTATTCAAATTATTTTTAATTTTGGATAAATTATTTTCACGGATATTTTTTGCCAATTCATAACGCACATTCAATTCTTTTGCCGTTTGAAAAAGTCGCTTGGTATTTGCATAGGTTTGAATGCCTAAACAATAATAATTAAAAGCTCTGTTTTCCTGTTTGCATAAATTTGCAATTTGTAAAAACATGGTTCCTGAGCTGCCTTTTTTATTTTGTACAGGGCGTAAATCAAAATGGGCATCGAAATTTATAATTCCTATGCTTTTATTATTGTTTTTTTTGATAATCCGGTTTTTTATACCTTTAAAATTGCCAAAAGCTACATCATGACCTCCACCTAACACAACGGGAAACATGTTTAAACTTAGAATTTTTTCAACTGCCTTTGCAAGATTATTTTGTGCACACTCCAAATCCTTATCTACGCAAAAAATATTTCCGGCATCGTATAATTCAATGTTTAAATCATTGTTCCATGCTAAATTTCCCATCTCTTTTCTCAAATAATCAGGTGCCTTGGCTGCACCCGGTCTCCCATGATTTCTTAATACACCTTCGTTACACTCAAATCCGATAAAACAGTAGGCTGTTTTTATTGCAATATTTTTAAATTCATTCAAATCAATATATTTTATTACCTGATGCCAACGAAAGGAAGCCAAATCATTAGGGTCATCAACTCTACCCTGCCAGATGGATTTATCGGCAATTTTATAATTCTTTATCATGGCAATTATTTTATTTGTTGCTTTTTTTGCGTTTATTCAGAATAAACGGAGGAATATACGATAATAGCATGGCAAGTACTAAAATAATGAGCAATAACCTCCGTATGCTGATGAAGGAAGCTAAATTAAATACCAAATAGATAAAAAATACATTTACAACGGAAATAATCATGGTGACCTGTATGTGGCTTAAACCAAGTTCTAATAACTGATGGTGAAGGTGGTTTTTATCGGGTTTCATTAAAGCGTGTCCTTTAAAAATACGTATAAAAACAACTCTCATCGTATCAAAAAGAGGAATAATTAATACTCCAAATGATACTGCGGGAGCAGGATATATTGAAAATGTTTTACCTTTATCAATATTTAATTCATTAAAATAAATCACTAAAACAGATAATACCAAGCCTATTATCAAAGAACCGGTATCGCCCATGAAAATTTTATTTTCTTCGCCAAAAACATTATATAAAAAAAATGCAAATAATGCACCAATCAAGGCAGCAGATATAATGGCGTATTGATACTCCTGAACCGAAAAAAACCAATACCCGAATGCCCCGGAACTAATAATACCAATGGATGCTGAAAGCCCGTCAATTCCATCAATAAAATTAAAACCATTGATTATAGTTACAATAGTGAATATTGTTATGATAATACTCCAATAATAATTAATTTCTTCAATACCAAAAAATCCATGTAAACTTGTAATACGTATATCTCCCAGTACTACAATTACCAGAGCAGCAATAAATTGCCCTACAAATTTAGTGAAAGGTGCAATTATTAAAATATCATCTTTAATCCCTATAAAAAAGATGATGATAACGGCAGCAACAATATATTGAAACGAAGGAAAGAGTTGCGGGCTTATCCATAAGTTAACGGATATAATAAAACCGGCAAATATTGCTAAACCACCTAAGATAGGAACTTCCGAAACGTGCGAACTACGCTCGTCCGGCTCGTCAAAGAGATGCTTGTTTTTGGAGACTCTTACAATTGAAGGAACTGAAATCCATACAATTATAAAAGAACTTATCAAGCCGGCAATAACATGAAATATGAACAATTCGTTCGACATAATTTTTCCAATAGGATTGTACAAAATTAAAGAAATTACTTAATTTTTAATATATTGTTTTATCTTTTACTTTTGACTATGATTAGTTATAATAAAGTTGCATTTGTTTTTGTTTTATTTTAGAATACTAAGTTACTGAATTTCAATCAAATTATTAATTAAATAGAGTAAATATTTATAACAAAAGTAACACTATCTTTTAAAACAATAGCAGTAGTAAAAACATAATTTGCGAAATATGATATTAGTTAGCGGAGGAACAGGAATGCTTGGTGCTTATTTACTTTCAAAATTAGTATTGAATGAAGAAAAGGTAAGAGCCATAAAACGTACAAGCAGCAATTTAGCGCATGTAAAAAAGGTGTTTTCCTATACAC
>JALSLF010000203.1 GCA_026988445.1 Bacteroidales bacterium | reverse complement strand
TCGCAAGTTCTTATTTCTGCCACTGATCCGCCGGTAGTCGGACAAGTTGCACGAATTACTAACAATTTTGTTGATACTATAATTATTAGCATTGAAATTTTTCTCTTTTCGCCAAAGGTAAAAAAGGAAATTTAAAATAAAATTGAATTATTTCATTCGTGCATCTGTGGCTATATTTACTATATACCAGTTTGCGAAAGTTAAGTTAGTAACTATTGGACTGTGCACAATGTTATTATATTTCACTCTCTTGGTGCTACTCTTATAAAAAATGATATTTATAAAAGAACATGAATTTCCAACTTAATCAATTGGAAAATTTACACATTGAAAGTAAAAGCTGTACACTAATTTAATTGTGTAAAACTTGCAAAAATCAACAAAAGTACTTATTTACGTACTTAATTAATTACATTTAAAAGTATAAAAATGATTGCAGCAAACTTCACAGAGTTCAGAACGGATTTAAAAAAATTTTTAGATGATGTAGAGAACAATCAGGAGATATTGATTATTAAAAGAAAATCCGGAAAAGGAGCGGTTTTAATTTCACTGGAAGAATACAATTCTATTATGGAAACACTTCATCTGTTAAGTTCAAAAGCTAATGCTGAAAGGCTTTATGAATCGATACAGCAAATGAAAACCGGAAAAACAGTTAATAATAGCCTAATAGAAGACTGATGAAAATTACTTTTTCTAAAAATGCTTGGGAAGATTATGTTTCATGGCTAACAGAGGATACGAAAATACTACGAAAAATTAATCCGTTAATAAAAGATATTCAACAGACGCCTTTTGAAGGGCTTGGGAAACCTGAACCCTTAAAATATGATTTAGCCGGCTTTTGGTCAAGACGAATTGACAGAGAACACAGACTGGTATATCAATATATAAATCAAGAAACCTTAATATACAGTTGTAAGTATCATTATGATTATTAATTAACACAAGTAAACCATACAAATTATAATTTTTATTGTCGTTCATAAGGTTTTAATATAAATTTGCATCAATATTAAAACCAAAGCAAAATGACCGATATAAAATCAAATTTTGAAAAAATAAAACAAAAATTACCGGATAATGTATTATTGGTTGCTGTATCGAAAACAAAACCGGTTGATTTAATAATGCAAGCCTATAATTTGGGGTACCGCACTTTTGGCGAAAATAAAGTACAAGAACTACGTGAAAAATACGAACAAATGCCCAAAGACATAAATTGGCACATGATTGGGCATCTGCAAAGCAATAAAGTAAAATATATTGCACCTTTTGTAACGCTTATTCATGCAGTTGACAGTTTTAAATTACTTAAAACCATTAATAAAGAAGCTGCAAAAAACAAGCGTGTAATCAATTTTCTGTTTCAATTACATGTAGCCAAAGAAGAAAGCAAGTTTGGCATGAGTTGCGAAGAATTGGAAACCATGATTAATTCTGATGAATATAAAGAGTTGAAAAATATTAATCCCTGCGGACTAATGGCTATGGCAACCAATACACCGGATAAAAATATCGTCAGAGAAGAATTTAAGCAAGTAAAAAAATGTTTTGAATATTTTAAAGAAAAATATTTTAAGGATAAATCGGATTTCAAGGAATTATCAATGGGTATGTCGCAAGATTATGAAATTGCCATAGAAGAAGGCAGCACAATGATACGTTTGGGCAGCATACTTTTTGGAGCAAGAGAATATCCTAAAAAATAAATTAGAAATATTTTAAATAAGCCTAAATAAGCCATAAAAACTAAAAAATTATTTAATTTTGAAATCGGTACATTAAATCATAAAAAATCATGGCAAATCTTCAAACTAATTATTTAGGCTTGGATATAAAAAATCCGATTATTGTTAGTAGCTCAGCATTAACAAATTCAGTAGAAAAAATTAAAAAGCTCGAAGAAAAAGGAGCAGCGGCTGTTGTGCTCAAATCTTTGTTTGAGGAACAAATAAATTACGAAACAAGTAGTTTATTACAACACAAGAGGTATCCCGAAGCAAGTGATTACATACTTCACTACGCAAAGGATAATACACTGAACGAGTATCTGGATTTAATAAAAAATGCAAAAGCAAGTGTGTCAATTCCGGTAATTGCGAGTATTAACTGTATTTCGGAAAAAGACTGGACTAATTATGCTGCCGATATTGAGGAAGCCGGAGCGGATGCACTGGAGTTAAACATACACATTGTTGTTTCAAATCGAGATATAAAATCTAAGGATATAGAACAAAAATATATTGATATATTAAAAAATGTAAAAGAAGAAACCAATTTACCTATTGCTGTTAAAATAGGCTGTCATTTTACAAATATCGGACGTATTGTTGACCGTTTAAATGCCTATGGAGCAGAAGGAGTTGTTTTGTTTAATCGTTTTTATGAACCCGATATTGATATTGACAAGCTAAAATTTACCAGTGGTGAAATTTTCAGTAGCCCCTCGGATATTCGCCATTCATTACGGTGGGTTGGAATAACTTCCAATTTAATTCCAAATATTGATATTTCTGCATCAACAGGAGTGCACGATGGTAAAGCCGCTATAAAAATGCTTTTGGCAGGGGCACAATCCGTGCAGGTATGTTCTACATTATATAAAAACGGCATTGACGAACTAACAAAGATTATCCGGGAAATTTCAGACTGGATGGACAATAAAAATTATAAAAGCATTGCTGATTTTAGGGGTATAATGAGTTATCGAGAAATTAAAGACCCGGCAATATACGAACGTGCTCAATTTATGAAATATTTTTCATCGGTTGAATAAAGTTTTTAATAGATTTTTCAAGCCGTTGTCTTATTCCGGCAACGGTTTTTTTATTGTTTTCCAAAATCAAATGAAAGCACTTTACACAATAGGATTACTCATTTTATCAAATACATTTATGACTTTTGCGTGGTACGGTCATTTAAAACTTGAAGAATGGAGCAAATTTAATAAACTTAGCATTTTCACTATTATATTACTAAGTTGGGGCATCGCTTTATTTGAATATATTTTTCAGGTTCCGGCAAACAAAATTGGTTATAACGGTAATGGCGGTCCATTTACATTAGTTCAGTTAAAAGTTATTCAAGAAGTAATTACCTTGCTTATATTCAGCATATTCACTTTTTTATTTTTCAATAATCAAAGCCTTAAATGGAATCATTTAATTGCATTTATATTTCTAATTTTAGCTGTTTATTTTATGTTTAAAGAATAATTATAGCTCATTGCAGATTTTTTTTACCTTTGGCTTTTTCAAATCTAAGAATATAAATATGCAGACGTTTCAAGAAATTCTTTCACAAATTGATGCGCACATTGGAGGTTCTCAATGGTTTGTGTTTGCGCTACTCGGTACGGGACTGTTTTTTACGGTTTATCTCAAATTTCCGCAAATCAGGTATTTTAAACATGCCTTACGTATTGTTAAAGGTACTTACGATAAAAAAACCGACAAGGGGGATACTTCGCATTTTCAAGCATTAGCAACCGCTTTATCAGGAACTGTGGGAACAGGAAACATTGCCGGTGTTGCTTTTGCAATTTATCTGGGAGGTCCGGCTGCATTATTTTGGATGTTAGTTACTGCTGTTTTGGGTATGACCACAAAATTTGTGGAAGTAACCTTATCGCATAAATACAGAGAAACGGATGCTCAGGGGCTTATAGCCGGCGGGCCTATGTATTATATGAAAAATGCCTTAAATATGAAATGGCTGGCTGCCATTTTTGCAATTGCAACTGTTTTTTCCTCATTTGGAACGGGAAATCTCCCGCAAATTAACAGTATTTCCAATTCTATTTATGCAACTTTTGGTATTCAACATTATATTACAGGAGGTATTTTAGCTATTCTGCTTGGGATTGTTATTATTGGTGGTATTAAGCGTATTGCAAAAGTTACTGAAAAATTAGTACCTGCCATGGCAATTATATATTTCATAGGAGCCTTATCGGTAATTTTATATAATTATCAAAATATTTTTCCTTCAATTGAAGCTATTTTTGTTGATGTTTTTACAGGTACGGCAGCAGTAGGAGGATTCTTAGGAGCAAGCTTTGCTTTTGCTTTTAATCGCGGTGTTAATCGCGGATTATTTTCAAATGAAGCAGGTCAAGGTTCAGCACCAATAGCCCATGCTGCAGCACGTGCACATGAACCGGTTTCCGAAGGAATGGTGGCTATTTTAGAACCGTTCATTGATACGATTATCATTTGCTCCTTAACAGGATTAGTACTCCTTTCTTCGGGCGTTTGGCACATGAAACATGAGAATACCTTTCAAAAAGCAGACATGACTATTCTTGCAGAAAACATTAAAGATGACACGCCTGAAAACAAAGAAAAACTGTTTAAATTTATTGCAGGGGAAGAAAAAATTGCTCTTTTCAATGGAGATTTGCATGTTACCAAAGGTAAAATTGAAAACAACACAACAATTATTCATGCACGTTCCGTTGCCGAAGATGTAAAAGTATATTATCAAAATAAAGAATACACAGGGCTAATAAAGGTTAAAAACGGAAGTATTACAGCTACACAAGGTGATAAAAACGCCGAAAATTTTAAAATTGAAGGGAAATCATTGATGCACAGTGCTCCGATGACCGCTTTTGCCTTTACTAAAGGTTTTTTTGGCGATTACGGTCAATATATTGTTTCCATAGGTTTATTATTATTTGCTTTTTCAACGGCAATATCATGGTCATATTACGGCGGGCGCGCCATTACATACCTTTTTGGAAGTGGGGCGGTTATTTATTACCGGATTTTATATGTAATCGGTTTCTTTCTTGCATCCTTTATCGATACAACCATTGTTTGGATATTTTCGGGTATAACCATTGCATTTATGACCCTGCCTAACCTGTTCGGGATATTAATGCTACGCAAGGATATGAAAAAAACGGTAAAACAATATTGGATCGATTTTAAAAAGGAATATCCTGATGCTAAAATTCCTGAAAAAATTGATTAAAACTTCAACCTAAATTGAATGATTATGTACAAAAAGAAGTGTCAAGATATTGAGAGTAAAAAGTTTAGAAAAAAAGTAAGAATACCTTTAGGTATTTGAGTCTTTTTTTGTAAATCTTTTTAACTCAATAGATTGGCACTTATTGAAGTAGATAATCGCTCAATTTAGTTTCAAATCATCCGAAAGGACATTTGAACGTTTACTTTTTGAGAAAATAAATAATACCAAATAAATTAATATTAAAACATGGATATAAAACAAAAATTTAATAATTATCTAAAAAAGAAATCAAAATTTAGTATTGCTACCGATATTTTATTTTTTGCATTCATTATTGCTTTAATTTTTCCGTCTTCGCGGATGGAAGTAATGGCTTTTGTGAATAAAATCAGAGTAGCTATTGTACAGCCGGAAATGAATAATGAAGAAACGGCAGTTCAACTAACGAATAACGATTTTGCGTGGACTTTTGAAGATATGGACGGAAACCAACAAAAACTTGCTGACTACAAAGGTAAAGTTTTGTTTATAAACCTTTGGGCGACATGGTGTCCGCCCTGTGTAGCCGAAATGCCTAGCATACAAAAACTTTATGATAAATTTAAAGACAATAACCGGATTGAATTTTTAATTATCAGTAGTGAAAAACCGGAAAAAATAAAAGCATTTATAAAAAAAAGGGGCTTTACTTTTCCTGTAAAAATTGCAAAATATCAATTACCTGATGCTTTATATACGCAAAGCATTCCAACAACTTTTTTAATTTCAAAATCAGGAAAAATTAAAGTAAAAGAAATAGGTGCAGCCAATTGGGGAGGCGATAAAATGGAAAAAATTGTTCATGAATTAATAAATGAATAAAACCTAAATTGCACAATAAAATAAGCAATAATAGTTGAATAGTTGAACAGTTTAATAGTTTAACAATCCGCCAGTGGTCGGACAAGTTTTATCAGTTTAATAATCCGCCAGTGGTCGGACAAGTTTTATCAGTTTAACAATCCGCCAGTAGTCGGACAAGTTTTATCAGTTTATCAGTTTATCAGTAAATAATTAAAAATTCTGGGGGGGGAAATAATTATGAAAAAAAAAGGTTACGGTAAAGTGTATGCTATTTCGTTTGGACACTTTGTTCATGATATTTACACATCTTTTTTATCGCCTGTTTTACCATTATTAATTGATAAACTGCAAATTAACTACACAATGGCAGCCTTACTTACGGTTGTTCAACGTTTTCCTTCGCTTTTTAATGCTCCGGCAGGTTTACTTGCCGATAAAATAAGTTTCCGCTACGCCGTAATTGCAGCTCCTACAATTTCAGGAATATTTATGAGTATTCTCGGTATTGCACCAACTTACATAGTATTATTAATGATGCTTTTTATTGTAGGCATAAGTGCAGTTGTTTTTCATATTCCTACTCCGGTAATGATAAAAAAAGCTGTTCCTGAAAAAATTGGTTTTGGAATGAGTATGTATATGCTTGGTGGAGAGTTGGCACGTACTTTAGGACCACTTATCGTTTTATCGGCAATTTCTTTGTGGGGCTTTGAAAACACCTATAAATTAATTCCTCTATCAGTAATCACTTCGGTAATTTTATGGTATAAACTGAAAGATTTTTCCATCTATAGAAAAAAAGAAGATAAAAAACCGGTAAGTGTAAAAAGCATTTTAAAAAAATATCAAAAGTTTTTTTTAATGATTACCGGATTCATGCTATTTATTTCTTTTATGCGTGCATCCTTATCGGTTTTTCTACCCACCTATATTACCAGCGGAGGCAGTAGCTTATGGGCAGGAGGTTTTAATCTGGCACTATATCAATTAGCCGGAGCAATAGGCACTTTTAGTTCAGGAATTATTTCGGATAAAATAGGCAGACGCAATACCTTGTTAATTGCTGCTTTTTCCAATCCTGTATTAATGCTCTTTTTTGTATATTTTCAAAATACGATTATTGCATATGTGTTTTTAGCACTTCTTGGATTCTCCTTAGTTTCGGCTGGCTCTGTGTTATTAGCATTTGTGCAAGATATTCCCACCGACCGACCTGCATTTTTAAACGGTATATACATGACCATTAACTTTTTTGTCGGTTCATTTGGTGCTTTATTAATTGGTTATATAGGAGATTTTCTGGGTTTAGAAAAGACATTTTATCTCGCAGCCGTTTTTGCGCTTGCAGCTATTCCATTTTTGTTTTTTTTACCAAAAGGAAAAAAACATATCGAAGAACAAAGGTAAAATCTAAATTGAATAAATCTTTGCTGTAAAGCATAAACAAGAAATTTGAATGTCATTTTTTTTTATTAAATTTGGGGACAATACAAAAATACCTAAAACACTAATAATTAATAAACTGACAATTAAAAATAAACACTATGAACAAATTAATTGTTTTCACCATGCTTTTGGCAGTTTTTTTCTCATCTTGCCAACAAAACGAAAAAACCCGTAAAGTTAAAAAATACAGCATAAAACAATTTATGGAGAACACCGATATTCGCGGTGGCTCTTTCTCTCCCGATGAAAAGTATATTTTATTTACAAGCAATCAATCAGGCGTTTATAATGCCTATTCAATTGATATTGATACAAAAAATGTAATTCAACTCACAAACTCAACAAAATCGGCAATGTACGCAATATCCTACTTCCCAAATGATATGCGTATTTTACTTGCAGCCGATAATGAAGGCGATGAAGTATATCATATATTTATGCGCGACACAGCAGGCAACATGACCGATTTAACACCTGATTCAACAGCACGTTCTACTTTTTACACTTGGGCACACGACCGGAACTCGTTTTTCTTTGGTTCAAACAAGCGAAATAAGCGCTATATGGACCTTTACGAAATGGATATTAATAATTTTGAAGCACAATTGGTTTATCAAAACGATAGTGCCTACAGCATTGGAGCAATATCAAACGACAAAAGATATATTGCATTCAGAAAAACATATATACGCCAAAATTCGGATATGTTTTTGTATGATAGAGAAACAAAAGAGCTTAAACTACTTTCGGAACACACCGGAAATATAAATTTTACACCTGTAGAATTTAGTAATGACGGTAAATTCTTGTATTATATGACCGATAAAAACAGTGAATTTACCTATTTGATGAAATATAATTTGGAAACAGGCGAAAGTGAAGAAGTTTATAAAGATAATTGGGATTTAAGCTATGCTTACCATTCATATAATGAACGTTATTTTGTTGTAGGTATAAATCAAGATGCACAAACAAAAATCAAAATATTTGACACAAAAAATAATAATAAAGAAATTGAGTTTCCTGATTTTAAAGGAGCAAATGTAATTGAAATTACCATTTCAAAAAGTGAAGAAAATATGAGTTTTTACTTATCGCAATCAAATGCAACTCCTGATTTATACGTTTATAACTTCAAAAATAAAACATACAAAAAACTCACAAATTCAATGAACCCCGAAATTAAGCCTGATGATTTAGTTAAAGGGGAAGTAGTGCGGTATAAATCATTCGATGGATTAGAAATTCCTGCAATACTCTACAAACCACATAGCGCAAGCAAAAAAAATAAAGTACCGGTTATAGTTTGGGTACATGGAGGACCCGGTGGACAATCGCGCATAGGATACAGCGCATTAATTCAATATTTGGTAAATCATGATTATGCAGTAATAGCCGTAAATAATCGCGGCAGTAGCGGGTATGGAAAAACATTTAGCGAATTAGACGATATGCGCCATGGCGAAGATGATTTACAAGATTGTATCTATGCAAAACAATATCTGGCAACTACAAATTGGGCTGATACTAGTAAAGTAGGTATTCTTGGTGGTTCTTATGGCGGATATATGGTTGTAGCCGCTTTGGCTTTTCAACCCGATGCCTTTAAAGTAGGAGTTGATATTTTTGGGGTTACCAATTGGTTACGCACCCTGAAAAATATTCCGCCTTGGTGGGAAGCTTTTCGTAAAGCTCTATACAAAGAAATGGGAAATCCTGAAACCGATTCGGCTTATTTGTATAAAATATCACCGCTTTTTCATGCCGATAAAATTACAAAACCTTTAATGGTTCTACAAGGAGCCAATGACCCGCGAGTATTAAAAATAGAATCGGACGAAATGGTTGCTGCCGTTAAAAAAAACGGGGTTCCTGTTGAGTATGTAGTTTTTGAAGACGAAGGACATGGATTTAGAAAAAAAGAAAATGAAATAGAAGGTTACGAAAAAATACTCGGCTTTTTAGATAAATATCTTGCTGAAAAAAAAGAACTAAAAAAAACTGAATGATAAATTTAAAAAGCTCCGGATGTATTTTGGGGCTTTTTTGTTTTACCAAACCTAAATTTTAAATATGATTAAGAAAAACACACCGATTGATTATGAAGTAGTTCATGCCAAAATTAAAGAATCCGGATTGGACGATTTGGGGCAAGGAACCATTCGGGAGATTGTTAAGATTGTAAACAAAGTTGAAGCTGAAACCGGAAAAAAATACATCCGTATGGAAATGGGTGTGCCCGGTTTAGAGCCTCCCGAAATAGGGATTAATGCAGAAATAGCAGCTTTAAAAAGGGGTGTTGCCTCAAAATATCCTATGATAGAAGGTGTTCCCGAATTAAAAAAAGAAGTTTCTCGATTTATTAAATTATTTTTGGATGTTGAAGTAAGCGAAGAAGGCTGTATGCCCACCGTTGGCTCTATGCAAGGGGCAATGGCTGCATTTCTGGTAGCAAACCGTACCGATCATAACAAAAAAGGCACTTTATTTATCGACCCCGGCTTTCCGGTACAAAAACAACAGTGTCAAGTTCTTGGACATGATTACGAAAGTTTTGATGTTTATGATTACCGGGGCGAAAAATTAAGAGATAAACTTGAATCGTATCTTAAAACAGGTACTGTTTCAAGTATTTTGTATTCTAATCCCAATAATCCGGCATGGATTTGTTTTACCGATGAAGAATTACAAATTATCGGAGAAATGGCAAACAAATACGATGTGATTGTTATTGAAGATTTGGCTTATTTCGGTATGGATTTTCGCAAAGATTATTCAAAACCGGGAGTAGCACCTTTTCAACCAACAGTTGCTAAATACACCGACAACTACATCTTTCTGATTTCCAGCTCAAAAGCATTTAGTTATGCAGGACAGCGCGTAGGAACTATTGCCATTTCAGACAGCTTATTTAAACGCAAATATCCTGATTTAAAGAGATATTATGCAACCGATGGATTTGGTTACTCAATGATTTACGGAGCTTTATATGCTTTATCATCAGGAGTAAGCCACTCGGCTCAATACGGTCTTGCGGCAATGCTAAAAGCGGCAAACGATGGTGAATATAATTTTGTAGATACGGTTAAGGTATATGGCGAACGTGCTAAAAAAATGAAAAAACTATTCTTGGAAAACGGTTTTTCAATTGTATATGATACCGATATTGATGAACCCATTGCCGATGGTTTCTACTTTACGTTTTCTTATCCGGGAATGAGCGGTTCTGAACTTTTGGAAAAACTGCTTTATTATGGAATAAGTGCCATATCGCTTGCCATAACAGGAAGTAATCATGAAGAAGGACTAAGAGCATGCGTATCGCAAATACAAGAAAGCCAGTTTGAGGATTTAGAATATAGGTTGAAAAGATTTCATGAAGATTTTGGGCAATAGTTATCACAAAATTAGCTCATTTTTTTTGAATACTAAAGTTTTTACTTATGATTTACGACATATAAGTAAAATTGATAATTAAATTATAATTTATTAATTTTGGATACTAAAAATTTACAATTTCTAACTAAAATATAAATTATGGCAAAAGTTAGAGGAGCAATCGTGGTGGATGTGGAACGTTGCAAAGGTTGCGATTTGTGTGTTCATGTTTGCCCCACAGATGTGATTCGATTAGCAAAAGAGGTAAACGGAAAGGGTTATCACTTTGCTTACATGGAAAATCCGGAAGCATGCACAGGATGTGTTAATTGTGCAACAGTTTGTCCGGATACAGTTATTACGGTATATCGAATGAAAATACCGGCTTAAAATTAGATTTAAAAACTTAAATTACGCAAAGTAATGGGAGAATTAAGATTAATGAAAGGCAACGAAGCCATTGCGGAAGCATTTATCCGTGAAGGTGTTGATGCCTACTACGGTTATCCGATTACCCCTCAGTCTGAGGTAATGGAGTATCTGACTGCCGAGCGCCCTGAAAAAAGAACAGGAATGGTGGTTTTACAAGCCGAAAGCGAATTGGCAGCAATTAATATGGTTTATGGTGCAGCATGTACCGGAAAAAAAGTAGTAACTTCCTCATCAAGCCCGGGAATTAGTTTGATGCAAGAAGGGATATCTTACATTGCAGGTTCAGAAGTTCCCTGTGTGTTATTAAATGTAGTACGAGGAGGACCGGGACTTGGAGATATTCAACCTGCACAATCCGATTATTTTCAATCAGTTAAAGGGGGTGGTCATGGCGATTACCGGCAAATTGTTTTAGCCCCTTCTTCGGTTCAGGACATGTACGACCATGTTTCTCTGGCTTTTGAATTAGCTTTTAAATATCGTATTTTGGTATTAATTCAATCCGATGGTTTAATTGGTCAAATGATGGAAAAAGTAGAAATCGGAGAACAAAAACCTCGTTTAACCAATGAAGAAATTAAGGCAAAATACGACACTTGGGCTTTAACCGGAAGAACTCCCGGAAGAGAACACAATATAGTAACTTCACTGGAGTTAGACCAAGCAAAACAAGAGCAATTTAATATACATCTTCAAAACAAATATAAAGAAATTGCAGAAAATGAAGTTCTTTATGAAGAAATGGAAGTAGAAGATGCAGATTATATTTTGGTAGCATACGGTTCATCATCAAGAATTTGTAGAAAAGCAGTAAATCTGGCTCGTGAAAAAGGTCTTAAAGTAGGACTTTTGCGCCCGATTACTCTGTGGCCCTTCCCCGAAAAAAGAATTGCAGAACTGGCTAAGCGTGTAAAAGGAATGCTATCAGTAGAAATGAGTGCAGGACAAATGGTAGAAGATGTTCGATTGGCTGTTAACGGCAAAATAAAAGTTGAACATTTTGGTAGATATGGCGGTATGATTCATACACCGGAAGAGGTACTCGAAGCTCTTGAAACTAAAATCATAGGAGGATAAAAAATGGCAGATATAAAAATTGAAGATATAATAAAATCCGAAAATTTAGTTTTTAAAAAAACTAAGTTATTCACTGATAAACCATTAAGCTATTGCCCGGGATGTGGACACGGTGTTGCACACCGCCTTATTTTAGAAGTAATTGAAGAAATGGGCATTGAATCAGAAACGATTGGTGTAGCACCAGTTGGTTGTTCGGTTCTGGCTTATGAGTTTATGAACATTGATATGGCACAAGCGCCTCATGGTCGTGCTCCGGCTATGGCTACCGGTATTAAGCGTGTATATCCTGAAAAATATGTTTTCACCTATCAAGGCGATGGCGATTTGGCAGCGATTGGAACCAGCGAAACTATTCATGCATGCAATCGTGGCGATAATATGACCATTATATTTATCAATAATGGTATTTACGGAATGACCGGTGGACAAATGGCTCCAACAACTCTTGAAGGTATGGTTTCATCAACTACTCCTTTTGGAAGGGATGTTGAGTTAATGGGACACCCTATAAAAATGACCGAACTTGTGGCACAACTGCCCGGTACTTGTTACGTAGCACGCCATGCAGTTCATACACCTTCGGCTGTACGCAAAGCAAAAAAAGCCATTCGCAAAGCTTTTGAAAAACAGAAAGAAAAGAAAGGCTTATCCTTTGTTGAAATAGTATCGAACTGTAATTCAGGCTGGAAAATGACCCCTGTTGATGCGAATAAATGGATGGAAGAGCACATGTTCCCTTATTATCCTTTAGGCGAAATTAAAGAAATTTAATGCAAAAGTTAAAAATTTAAGATATGACTGAAGAAATAATTATAGCAGGATTTGGCGGACAAGGTGTCCTTTCATTAGGAAAAATATTAGCCTATTCTGCAATTATGCAAAATCAGGAAGTTAGTTGGATGCCTTCTTACGGACCCGAAATGCGTGGTGGTACAGCTAATGTAACTGTTATTTTAAGTGATGAGCGGATTAGCTCACCGGTTTTACGTAAATTTGATACGGCAATTATACTTAACCAACAATCAATGGATAAGTTTCAAGAAGCTGTGAAACCCGGTGGTTTATTATTATACGATAATAATGGAATTATTCATCCGCCAACGCGTAAAGACATCAATATTTATTTGGTAGAAGCTGCAAAAGAAGCTGCAAAAATGGGTTCTGCCAAAACATTTAACATGGTCGTTTTGGGTGCTTATCTGAAAATTAAACCTTTAGTTGAACTGGAAAATGTAATTAAAGGTTTAAAAAAATCACTTCCCGAAAGGCATCATAAATTAATTCCTATGAACGAAAAAGCCATTTTACAAGGAATGGAAATTGTTAAAGAAGAAAATTTAGTGTAGGAAAAATCAAACCTGAGATAATTAAAAAACCGGAGTTTTTAATAGAAACTTCGGTTTTTTATTCGATATTTTTCAACAAATTAAGAACATAGGCTCTTTGCTCTTGGGCGGCAAAATGAAAATAAAACCACTTTTTATCGCTACCAAGTACATATGCAGGATTATTATCTTTTAGCAATTCTTTGAATTTAGATTTTTGCATTATTTCCAAAGCTTCGTTTCGCCATTGATATTCATCGTAATAAAACCCGATTTCAGGAAATACTTGACGAAATTTATTAAACTTATCTTCCAAATTATCCGTTTCAAAAGAAAAACATTCAAAAAGTCGATTTTTTAAATCATCTATGTCCAATTTATTTACTCCAATAAATAAGTCGATGATATGCTCTGCTGCTTTTAAAAATATTCGGGAATTGTCGCGCTCAAAAAAATCACGGCTATTAGCCTTTTTATATCGCCATTTTAAATAAGATTTATCCGGAAAATTGTTAACCTCTGCATGTCCGATATCGGGAAATGTATCGTATTCCATTTTACGAAACACTGAAATTTTTTCGTACTTTCCGTTTTTAAACAACTCAATTTCATCAACATCATTTTCATCATGACTGTGACGCCCTGAAAAGTCCTGATGCGCCCATGTGTCGGCATAGGTATGTAAAGCAATTCCCAAACGGATAAGGTTCATTATTCGCCGTTCACCTTTAGATTTACTTAGTTCAGTTTTCGCTAAAACAACTAAGCTTTTGGCTAAATTCCCATTGGGTTTTACTAAAAAAGAAGATGATTTATCTTTTAAGTTTTCTAAATCGGGTAAAAAATGAAAAGGGATATAAATTTTATTTTGAACAGCTTCTTTAAAACCTTTTAAAAACTGCAAACCTCTGTGTGCAGTGCAAACCGGATTAAAACTATTTTCGGTAAAACGACGCGATAAAATCTCAAGATGACCGTTTACTTTCATTGCTTCATGGTCAACAGCATCGTCCACATATTGCGATGCATAAGCAATTATTTGTGCATCTTCGGGCAAGAAACCAACTTTTTCCATGATTACCCGAATTGTATTGTAATGAAAATCTATTTGCACCGAAAAAAATTATTAATGAGTATCAATACTTTCAAGATAATGCTTTATTTGCTCGATATAAGTATCAATATCTTCTTTATTTTTTAATTGAAGTACAAAATCTGCATATTTCTCGATTGAAGAATTGTTGCAAATTTTAAATTTAGCTTTTGATAATGCAAAAACATATTCATTGGGAAAAGAATCGCTAAGACTAATATCAATTAATATATCAAAAGGTCGTTCGATAAATTCTTCTACACCCTCTTCGTTAGGCTTTCCTGTCCACGACAATTTATCCATACCAAAATACTCCACCCCTTTACGATAGGGAAAGTAACCAATTAATTCGCTTTTTGACACAAAAGACAAGGCATTTATTTTAATTCCTCTTTCATCAATATAGTTCATAAACTCCTTAGCAGCAGCATAAAACTCTTTATTTTCGGCATTAAATAATATACCTACGGAGCTTGCCGAATGAAAATTGTTATAAACTACTTTCCGCTTACGAGTTTTTAATTCTTTTTCGAGCATCATACGCCCGATTCTATTGCCTATATCATTGAGGAATTTCACAAAGCTTATTTATTAAATCAGCAAAACTGTTTATTTTAAAATGCATACAATTATACAAAAAATCTTTAAATAATTACAGGAATATACATTGGAGTTTTTCACAAAGGATATTATTAATGCATACACAACACATAAATCACTAATTACAAATAGCTTAAATACAGTTATTATTTACAAACAGAAAATACAATATCTTAATAAACAGTATCTTATTAAGATAATGCTTGGCTAAATAACAATTTTGACGAAATGTAGTTTTTTTTATGTAGATTTAATATTTGAGTGAAAAATTAACAAAGGTATTTTACTTTGATAAATCATTTTTTTCAAATTATTAGGGTATAATAGTTTATAAACAATAGAACGTTTAGGAGAAGTAAATGAAATAATATCGATATTCATTTTATCCACATATTCTTGAATTCCGGCAAATAAATCATCATTTTTGATAATATGACATTTAATATCTTCCTCATAATTTTGATTCAAGTACGATTCTAACTTAAAAAGCTGCATTTCTTTCCAAGGATTTTTTTCATCGGTTTCAATATGCACACATTCTAATTTAACATTAAAAGGTTTCAAAATATCCAGTAATTTATTCAAAGCAGTAAAATCAGAATCCTGAAAATCAGTAGCATACAATACATTTAATTTTTCAAAACCTTTAAACTCCCATTGTTCGGGAATTGCCAAAACCGGGATTGTAGTGTTTTCAATAACTTTTAAAGTAACACTCCCTATTAAATCGCCCGGCATTTGTCCTACCCCTTTTGTACCTAAAACAATCATATACGGTTTATAGCTTTCGGTAACCCGTATTATTTGATATTCAGGTTTCCCTTTTTGTAATACATAGTGATAGCTCACATCTTCCAAATTGTATTCTTTCAGTTTCACTTTAAGCTTATCCACAAACAAAAGCATATTTTTTTGCGCCATTTGAAACATCTCATTCATTACGTTTTGAGTGAAATTTTCATAAGACGTACGATTTCCTAAATAGGTACCGCCCATAAACGGGTCTTTAAAAATATGCAATAGCTTTATTTCAGCATTGATACTTTTGGCAATACTAAAAGCAAAAAGAGCAGCTGAATTTGAATATTCTGAAAAATCAATAGGAACAAGTATCCTTCGAATATTTTTTATTTTATCATCAATATTTTTAAAATCGTCTTCGGTGCGCATTTTGCAAAGCAAATCTACAGCTTTTTTAACATCACGGGCACTAACCTGTACTTGCAAAAGGGCTGTTTCATTACTCTTTTTTTCAGATTCAACAATGAAAGCATCAATTCCTTCCATTCCTAATTTAAAGCGCAGGTAATAAGCTTCCCTAGGGTCGGGAAAATCAGCAATTATAACATAATTTTCCATAATTTACAGATATTTGGGGTTTATAACAAATTTACGAAAATTGCAGGTAAAAGTCAAGTATAGTAGCTGTAGAGTTTAGCATTTATAATACACAAAGCATAAAATCAAAAAAAGCTCTATAAACATAGTTTATAGAGCTTTTTATTTCCGTTTAAGCCTATTTTTGTTTTTTTTTAACGCGCTCTCTTAATTCCTTTTAATAATCTTTTATCGAAAAAATATTCAGGATTAACTGCTTTGCCGTTTATTTGAATTTCGTAATGAAGATGCGTACCCGTAGAGCGACCGGTATTACCAACTAATCCGACTACATCACCACGTTTCACCTTTTGTCCTTTTTTTACAAGAATTTTACTCATATGCAAATAAGAACTTACATAGCCGTAGCCATGATCTATTTTTACATACCTTCCGGCGGTACGTGTATAACCGGTTTTAATAACTTTACCAATTCCGGTTGACATAACCGGTGTTCCTTTTTTAGCTACTAAATCAATTCCTTTATGCATTTTGTACCTTTTTAATATCGGGTGTTTTCGCATACCGAAAGGAGAAGCTATTTTACGAATTTTTTTACGATCTATGGGCAAAATAGAGGGTATTCGAGCCATTTTGTCCTCTCTGATTTTAGCAGCTTTTATTATTTCCTCAAAAGATTTTGATTGAACTGCCAGCTTTTTCGATAATATATCTATTCGTTTAGCAGTAGAAATAAGTAAATCAGCATTTAGCAAGCCTTCATATTTACTATATGGATTGGTACCCCCGAAACCGGCCTTTTTCATTGACTCCGGTAATGGTTCTAAGCCCAAAACATAACGATAAGTATTTTCTTCTTCATTCTGAATCAATAATAAGACTTTTTCTGCCTTACTCATTCTTTGATTCAAATAAATAAACTGTTCTATTAAATGTTGGTGTTCTGCTTCTAAAAGTTTTTGTTGCTTTTGTTTCAAAACAAAAGATATCCCAAAATAAAATATTGCAGCCACTACAAGTACAAATAGTAATTTCAGTAAAATACTATTATAAAATTGATGTTTAATATCCGACTTTTTAGAGCCAAAATCAACATCAGCATATAGTCTATACGAATGAGTTTGCATAATATTTTTGTTTAAAACAGAACTTTTACACCGAAATTATTCTTTAAAGGCATAAGTTTAAATGCCTGACACAATATAAGTATGGTTTAATGGTTTAGATATGTAATTCACGTATTACATTGGTGCAGAATAATTTCGGTAACTCACTACAAGTTTATTATGTTCCGGTATATTTTCTTGAATATTATTTTTATTTATGATTAATGGGCGGCAAAAGTAAAAAAAATTAAAAACAGGCAATACTTTCTTAGCAAAAAAATGCTTTTTTTAACACTTTTTAAGTAAAATCCAATCAAACTTTACAAAAATAAACCAATTGATTATCAAACAAATAGCAAATACAATACTTCTTTTGTATTGACATCCAGATAAGTAAGGTAGGGTGGAAAGAAACGGCTCCGATTTAATAGAGCCTATAAAATGCAAGTAAAACACAATTATTTAATATATTCACAATCAATACATTAACACAACTCATAAAAAAGTCATGTAGAGGTATAAACTTCCAATATTTTAAACTAAAGTGAAAAAATTAATAAAACCTTAATATTCCTTAACTTACCAGATAGTCTTTGGCTTCATCCAGAGTATTAAAGGGTCTTAATGCATTGCTTTTACCTAAGACCATATTATAACCCATTAAAATAATTTTTTTCATAGGAGTAATACCAACAATGGCTCTTTTGGTAGCTAACTTAGGAGTTTCTGCACCTACTTTTTTAAGTTCATCGGTAAATTTTTTGGTCGAATAGGCACCCGTAATATCCGTTAATTGTAAATATGCTTTGTTATCACTAATTACAATCGCCTGTGCTTTTCTAAGAATAGCAATCATTTCATCATCGCTGTTGGTACCCTTATAATCAACAAACAATATTTCTTTACCGCGATGCATAATTTTACTTACTCCTGCCATGGTTTTAGGTATTGATTTACACAAATATACATTTTTGAACATAAAATTCAAAAAAACACCGCTTTAATAAGTTGATTTATTGACGAAATACATTATTTTTACGACGGTTTTAAAACAAAAAGTTAAAATGTTTGATTTTATTAAAGATACTTATCTCTTATTTGGTCTTTCTGAAATGAATGCAGAAATTGCAAAAAGCGTTACATTGCTTTTTTTGATATTGATTTTTGCAATTATTATAAATTTTATTGTCCGAAAAATAATCATCAAAAGCATTCATAAAATTGCCGAAAAAACCAGTATAAAATATGATGATATTTTGCTGGAACAAAATGTTTTTTTGTATATAACACATTTGGTTCCGGCTATTGTCATCCATTTACTGCTTCCT
>JALSLF010000202.1 GCA_026988445.1 Bacteroidales bacterium | reverse complement strand
GGATTTGACGGGAAAACTTTTTCGTATGGATTGGCAAAACTGATGCAAACAAAATTTGAACGTAAAAATATTCAGATAGTGCCTGATTTTGATTTTGTGAGCGAATATTGGAAAAGTCGTCCCGGAATACCTCAAAACAAAGTGTTTGAGCACGATCTTAAATATGCAGGAAAATCTCGCCAAGAAAAAATAACGGATTTACGCAATAAAATGAATGAGCTTTCGGCAGATTATCACCTTTTATCATCTTTAGATGATATTGCATGGTTGTTTAATTTGCGCGGAAATGATATTATGTACAATCCTTTATTTATAAGTTTTGCCTTAATTTCTACAAACGAAGCTTTTTTATTTGTAGATAATCAAAAACTTAGTGATGAGCTAAAACAAAAATTAATTACCGATAAAATCATAATTAAAGATTATAACGAAGTTTATGCATATCTGGAAACCTTAAACAAGGGTAAATCAATCATTGCTGATTTGTCAAAAACTAATTATTCGCTTTATAAATCAATCCCTGAACACTGTACAATTATCAATAAAATTAGTATTGCTGCAGCTTTAAAATCAATAAAAAATAAACGGGAAATTGAACATCTGCGCAAAGTACACGAAAAAGACGGTGTGGCAATGGTAAAGTTTCTTTACTGGTTAGATAAAAACATCGGCAAAGAAAAAATTACCGAAATATCTGCCGGAGAAAAGCTTTTATCGTTCAGAAAGGAACAAGCTGAGTTCTTTGGTGAAAGTTTTGGTATAATATCGGCTTACGGTGCACATGCAGCAATGCCCCATTATAGTGCAAACGAAAAAACAAATGTAGAATTAAAAGCTGAAAGCTTCTATTTAGTTGATTCCGGCGGGCAGTATTTTAACGGAACTACGGATATAACACGTACCGTAATGCTCGGAACACCTACCGAAGAAGAAAAGCGTGATTTTACACTTGCACTAAAAGGCACCATTGATTTGGCAATGACTATTTTTCCCTATGGAACAAAAGGTGTACAACTTGATGCCATTGCCCGTAAACCTTTATGGGACAATAAAATGAATTATGGACACGGTACAGGACACGGAGTAGGTTTTTTTCTGAACGTACACGAAGGACCACAATCAATCAGTACACGAAATGCAGGTATTCAAGAAGAAACACTGGAAGAAGGCATGTATCTGTCTGATGAGCCTGCTTTTTACAGAGCAGGAAAACATGGCATACGAATTGAAAATTTAATGATTGTACAAGTTGCCGAAGAGAATGATTATGGTAAATTTATGAAATTTGAAACCCTAACACTTTGCCCGATTGATACAAAGCCGGTAGATATTAATTTATTGACTAAGGCTGAAACAGATTGGCTAAACAATTACCACAAAATGGTTTACGAAAAACTTGCTCCTTATTTAAATGTTGATGAAAAAAACTGGTTAGCAGAAAAAACTAAAGCAATTTAAATGTGTTCTATGTTTGACACAGTTGAAAACTTTGTCAAACTTTGTTTAAAACAACAACATACAGCAATTATTAAGTTTTTTATATCTTTTTCTCTATTCTTTTACGAATAAAAGACTTTAAAATCTGAAATATTTATATTAATTTTCCTGCGTTTTAATAAATCATTAAATATCAGATAAAATACTTATATATGAATACTTTAAATAAAATATTTTCGTCTATTTGGACAGCAGTAATTTTATTGGCAATATATGCTTTATCGGCAGCAGTTGCTACATTTATTGAAAATGATTTTGGTACCTCGGTTGCTCAATATCTTGTTTATCGCTCGTGGTGGTTTAATATTTTAAACTTATTGCTGGTTATAAATATGATCTTTGTATTTTTTAAATACAAAATGTTTGAAAAAAAGCGTTTCAGCATGTTTTTATTTCATTTTGCTTTTATTGTAATTATTATTGGTGCAGGAATAACACGGTTTATTAGTTACGAAGGCACCATGCATATACGCGAAGGTGCAACGGCAAATAGTATCTTAACTTACGAGTCCTATTTACAGGTGGAGATTAATAATGGAGCATTGGTTTATAAATCAGAAACTCCGGTTAATTTTAATGTGGTTTCAGGCAATAAATACAGTGATGAAATAGAATTTGACGGTCAAAAATTCAAAATAAGTTTAAAAGAATTTATCCCCAACGCAAGAGAGGTGATTGTTGAAGCAGAAGACGGCGTACCCACGGTAAGTTTTACTGCCTTAAACAACAATATACGCCATGATTTAACAATTACCTACGGCGACATGAAATGGGCAGGTGATCAGCTTTATGCTTTTGGCATTGATGCTCCTGAAAATGCTGTAATTATTGATTACAGGAACGATACGCTTTATTTTAAAGTAAATAATGAAGTTCGTTATTCGGCAATGCGTGATACAAATGAATTTATTTCACCGGCGGGGAGTAAAACCGCTTTGAGCCGTATGTTCCTGTACTCTTGGGATAATAATGCATTGGTATTAACAAAGTTTTATCCCAAAGCAAAAAAGAAAATTGTAAGTGGAGGTATTAAAAGTAACGGAGGTTTAGATGCCCTATATTTTGATGTTTCAAACAACGGACAAACTCAAGAAATCTTAGTTTTTGGAAAAAGCGGGTATATGGGTAAAGCAAATCAAACGGTTTTAGGTAAGTATAAAATTAGTATAGCTTATGGTCCCAAAGAGATAAAGTTACCCTTTTCATTAAAATTGAATGATTTTATTTTAAAACGCTATCCCGGTTCTATGAGTCCGGCTTCGTACGAAAGTCATGTTACTTTAAACGATCCCCGCTATTCATTGGTTGAAAATCACAAAATTTTCATGAACAATGTATTGGAGTATGATCATTATCGGTTTTTCCAATCTTCGTATGATCAGGACGAAGGCGGTACTATACTTTCGGTGAATCATGATTATTGGGGTACAACACTCACTTATCTTGGTTATATTTTACTTACCATAGGAATGGCTTGGAGTTTAATCAACAAAAACAGTAGATTTATGCAATTGAGCAAAAAAATAAAAGAATTAA
>JALSLF010000201.1 GCA_026988445.1 Bacteroidales bacterium | reverse complement strand
AGCAACAAAAGCATAAGGCAAACAATTGCTTATGTGTTAAAAATCAAACTTTTAAAAAAATATTATGTTTAAATCAGATGTATATAAAAATCGCCGCAAGCAATTAATACAAAAAGTGCAAAGCGGCTTAATTTTTTTTCCGGGTAACCGTGAAGTTTCTTTTAATTATCCTGCCAATACTTATCATTTTCGTCAAGACAGTAATTTCTTATATTTTTTCGGTTTAAATCAGCCCGATTTGGCTGCTGTTTTAGATGCGGATAGCGGAAAAGAGTATGTTTTCGGTAATGATGTGGATATGGACGACATTATTTGGATGGGACCGCAGCCAAGTATTAAAGAGCGTGCCGCTTTATGTGGGGTAGATAATACTTTAGCTTTATCAGAATTATCCGGTTTTTTACAAAATGCAAAAGATAAAGGACAAAAAATTCATATATTGCCGGTTTATCGCGGCGATACTACGGTTCAAATAGCTGATTTATTTGGCATACATCATACGGAAGTGAAAAATTTAGTATCCGAAGAATTAATTAAAGCTGTAGTTTCACTTCGTGAAATAAAAGATGAGTACGAGATAGCCGAAATAGAAAAAGCGGTAGATAATGCTTATAAAATGCATACTACATCTATGAAAATGGCAAAACCGGGTGTAATTGAGCAAGAAATTGCCGGTGTGGTTGAAGGAATTGCTCTTTCGGGTGGCGGTCCGGTATCTTTTCCGGTAATTTTAAGTGTGCGTGGCGAAACTTTGCACAATCATCATCATAATAATATTTTAAAAATAGGACAAATGATGGTTACCGATGCGGGTTGCGAAACACCCATGGGTTATGCCAGTGATATAACACGCACGGTTCCGGTAGGCGGCAAATTTGATGCGCGTCAAAAATCAATCTATGAAATTGTACTGAAAGCTAATCAAGAAGTTATTAAGCAATGCAAAGCCGGTATTTTTTATCGTGATATGCATTTTTTGGCTGCGCGAACCATTGTAAACGGATTAAAAGAGCTTGGATTGATGAAAGGCGATACGGATGAAGCAGTGGCTGCCGGTGCGCATGCCTTGTTTATGCCCCACGGATTAGGTCATCAAATGGGCTTGGATGTGCACGATATGGAAGGCTTAGGCGAAGATTATGTAGGTTATGACGATGAAATAAAACGCAGCGATCAGTTTGGTTTGGCTTTTTTACGCATGGCGAAACGTTTAAAACCCGGAATGGTAATGACTGATGAACCGGGAATTTATTTTATTCCGGCATTAATTGATTTATGGAAAAGCGAAAGCAAACATACCGGTTTTATAAATTATGATAAATTAGAAAGCTATAAAGATTTTGGCGGTATTCGTATTGAAGACGATTTACTGATTACCGAAAACGGATGTCGTGTTTTGGGTACGCCTATTCCAAAAACTGTTGAAGAGATTGAACAAACTATGAACGAATAATTTTTTTCTTTTTTTTTCACCGCAAAGACATGTTTTTTGTTTTTGCGGTGTTTTTTTGGCTTATTTTAAAAAATTTCTTTTGTTTTTCTCAACCGCTTTACCCGATGAAACGGCATAACAATAGGTACATAAAAAGGGGCAAGTATTGTATGCACCTATATCCTTACTGTAAATACATCCGCAATATTTTCGCTGTCCTTTATCTTTTAATTTTTTGGTTTGTAAATGTGGCTTAATAAAATTTACAAGTACTTTATCATTCGGAAATAAACGGATGATTAATTCATCGTCAATGCATTTGTTGTGTGTAATTCCGTAGGCAGATAAATCTATTTTTTGTGCGCAAGTACTTATTTCTAAATTGTATTTTTGCAAACGGTGTGCAAGTTGTTTAGCAAAATTATCTTTTTCATTATCAGACAGTTCTATGTAATTAATTTTTGCTTTTCTTAATTTGTTTTGTACTTTTCTATAGCTGAAATCGGCAAAAGAAAATACCATTTTCTCGGTAAAAGGATGCAGCTTTCGGGCAATATTTTCAATACGGTTTATCAGTTCTTCAAAAGTAGCTCCTTTTGTTAATAAAACAGGGTCAAAACGCCAAATTACTTTTTCTTTACCTATTTTTTCGGATAAATGAATAAAGGATTCTATTCGTTTTTCAAGAGCGGGTACAAAGGGTTCTAAATTGTGTTTTTGATAATCGTTTAAAGTAAATTGAAAATAATAATTGATGTTTTTATCATTTAATTCATCAAGATATGGCATGATGGTTTGGGCAAATTTTGTCCAAAAAACAATTAGGCGTGTATTTTTAAATGAAATTAGTTCTTCTGTACCGTTAAACGGATTTTTTTTGTACAAATATCCTTTTCTAAACTGTTTGATAAACTCTTTTGCATAAAAGGCAGGAATATCTGTTGCTCTACTTGCCGATATAATTAAAGGAGCGGTAGCTTTTTGTTCTTTCCCTTGAATTTGAATATTTGCTTTTTCCCAAATCATTTAAAATACGTTTGTATAACATCTTAAAATAATGATACTACTGCAAATTTAGTGAGTAATGTGCTATATTGTTTTGTTTGATTAAGAGCTTGGATGTTAGAAGCCGGATGTCGGAAGTAAACAAACTTCGGGCATCTGACTTCGGATATCCAAGCCAAATATTTCTATAAAATTAATTTTTTATTGTTTCCACCAAATTTGCAGTAATACCAAAATTATAAAAATTTGATATATTTTGTTGTGTTGGTGTGTTTTTTGATACAAAAGTTTAAGTTTAGCTTGCTGAAAATAATTTATAAATCAAAAAATAAGCATGTGAAAGTAAAAAAACTAATCGGTAAAAAGTGTTATTTATCTCCCATTAACATTGAAGATTACGATCAGTATTACAGATGGTTAAATGAGTCGGAAACCACCATTTATTTATCCATTTTTCATGAAATAATTGCACGTCATCACGAAAAAGAGCTTTTAGAAAAACTTATCCGTACCGAAAACGGAAATTATATGATGGCAATTGTTGAGAAAGAAACAAATAAATTGCTCGGGAATTGTGGTTTGTTAAATGTTGATTTAA
>JALSLF010000200.1 GCA_026988445.1 Bacteroidales bacterium | reverse complement strand
TCAAAATTTTCCTTTACCGCTTTTTTAATCCGTTTACCGTAATCAATCAGGCGATTGTAATCACTTGCATCAAGCTTTAAACCTAAATCATCTGCATTCACAAAAGCATAAAATGCACCTCCGTATGAAACATCAAAAACTATTTCGCCAATACCCTTAACTTTAACTTTTTCATTAAGATAAGGTGTAAACGAAGCCACATTTAAAAAGGAAGTTTTTACAACCCTTCCATTTTCTACAAATGCTTTTGAAAATATTTTACCGGGGGGAGCATCAATAATCAGTTGCGGATTCTTTGCTTCTTTTTTTATCAAACCGGTTTCAATTGCAAATTTTGTAAGGGCAATAATTGCATGTCCGCACATGGTACTGTAACCTTCGTTATGCATAAAAAAAGTTCCAAAATCAGCATCTTTACTAATCGGCGGAGTAATAATTGCTCCATACATATCGGCATGTCCGCGGGGTTCAAACATAGTACCTGTTCGTATATAATCCAGATTATCGCGAAAATACCGCCGCATTTCTAAAATTGTTTTGCCTTTAATTTCCGGCAATCCGTTTATAAAAATGCGCAAAGGCTCACCACCTGTGTGCATATCAATAGTTTGTATTTTCAGCCAACTTTGTGGTGGATTCCAATTTATTTGCATAGTTTTTTATTTTGATTTTCAGGTGTTAAAACTTTGGCAAAATTAAATCTTGCCAAAGTTTCAAAAAATTAAATATCACTATGTTCTGTTCTTCTAATTATTTCATTTTGTAAATCTTCACCCAAATCATTAAAATAATCGCTATATCCTGCTACTCGAACAATTAAATCGGTATAATTTTCGGGATGTTTTTGTGCATCACGTAAAACTTCTGAATCTACTACATTAAACTGTATATGATGACCATCCATTCGGAAATAGCTTCTTATAAGCGATGAAAGCTTATAAATTGCAGCATCATCTTCAAAAAATTCAGGGGCAAATCGTTGGTTTAATAATGTTCCGCCTGTACGGATATGGTCAATTTTAGCTGCCGATTTCAATACTGCCGTGGGTCCGTTTTTATCAGCCCCTTGAACCGGTGAAATACCTTCGGATAAAGGAACTCCTGCTTTTCTTCCATCGGGTAGTGCACCGATTACGCTTCCAAAATATACGTGGCTGGTTGTAGGTAATAAATTAATACGGAATTTCCCACCACGTGCCGTAGGACGACCGTTAATGGAATCGTAAAAAATATCAAAAATCTTTCCAAGGTATTTATCGGCATAGTCATCATCATTACCGTATTTGGGTGTATTGTACACTAAATCGTGGCGTAAATCTTCGTATCCCTCAAAATTTGCTTCGAGTGCTTGCGTTAGTTCTGAAATTGTCAGGTTTTTATTGTCGAAAACATGAAATTCAATAGCCGAAAGCGAATCAGTAAGGCTACCCATTCCCACACCTTGAATATAGCTGGTATTGTATCGTGCACCGCCTGCATTATAGTCAATGCCGTTGGCAATGCAGTCATCAATAATTAAAGAAAGAAAAGGTGCCGGCAAATTTTCGGCAAAAAGACGCTCAATAATGTTGTTTCCTTTTATTTTTATGTCTGCAAAATAGTTTTCTTGCTTTTTATAGGCTTCCATTAAATCATCCATTGATTTAAAATCTTCGGGATTTCCGGTTTTTAAGCCTACTTGTATGCCCGTGCGCGGGTCAAAACCGTTATGAAGCGTAATTTCAAGTATTTTTGCCAAGTTAAAATAGCCGGTAAGTATGTAACTTTCCACACCAAAAGCCCCGCTTTCGATACAGCCGCTTGCTCCTCCATTACGTGCATCTTCAATAGATTTTCCTTGTCGTACCAATTCTTGAATAATTGTATCGGTATTGAAAATAGAAGGTTGTCCGAAACCGGTTTTTGTAATTTGCAAGGCACGTTTTATAAATTGGTCGGGATTTTTTTTACTGAGTTGCACCATTGAGCTGGGCTGTAAAATACGCATTTCTTCAATCACATCAAGAATAATGTACGAAAGCTCATTTACTGCATTGGAACCATCGGCTTTTAGCCCGCCTACGTTAATGAGTGCAAAATCGGTATAAGTATTACTTTCTAATGCGGTTACACCCATTTTGGGCGGTGCGGGATGATTGTTGAATTTTACCCAAAAAGCTTGCAAAAGCTCAACGGCTTGTTCGTGTGTAAGCACACCGTTTTCTATATCGCGCTTGTAAAACGGATAAAGATGTTGGTCTAATCTGCCCGGATTAAATGAATCCCATGGGTTTAGTTCAGTTACTACTCCAAGATGCACAAACCAATAGTATTGTAAAGCTTCGTGAAAAGTTTGTGGTGCATTTTCCGGTACATTCCGGCATACTTTTGCCATATTTTCAAGCTCTGCTTTGCGTTGCTTATCCTTTTCGGCTTTTGCCAATTCTTCCAGCTTTTCGGCATTCCGATGTGCATACATTATAATTGTATTTGCCGCAATTTTCATTGCCTTCAGCTCTTCGTGCTTGTCATAAGCTTTGGAGTCATTAAAATAATCTAAACGCGAGATGCTTTTTTCAATATCATTGATAATATCTTTCATCCCTTTGCGGTAAATTTTATCGCCGGCTACGGTATGTCCCGGAGCACGTTGTTCCTGAAATTCGGTAAAAACCCCTGCTTTGTATGCATTCAACCATTCGTCAGACATGGTACTCATGATTTTATCACGATTATTTTTCCCTTTCCAATAAGGGATAATTTGCTCGCGATATACCTTTTTGGTGTATTCATCTACCTTAAACGAAACCTTTGGACGACTGTCTAATATCTCCAAATCTTGAATAGAGTGTAAACTCACTTCCGGGTAGGTTGGTGTTTCTTTGGGTGCAGGTCCGCGCTCACCAACAATTAATTCGTCATTGCCAATATATAAAGCTTTGTTTTTCATGATGTGCTCAAAAGTTAAAGCACGCCTTACCGGAGTTGATACTTCGTAGGCTTTTCCGCTTTTATAAAACTCGGTTACCAATAAAGCTCTTTCGGGTGATAATTTATTGATTGCTTTTAAGCTTTCTT
>JALSLF010000199.1 GCA_026988445.1 Bacteroidales bacterium | reverse complement strand
ATTCGGCAAATTTCCGGTTTTTTATTAGTTGGGCAATTTCTTCCAAACGGCTTTCTTCGCCTTCTTGCAAGTTTTCAAGAATAGTTAGTTCATTTTTAAAATGATTAATGCTGATAATGTATTTGTAAAAACTGTAATACATATCCGGTATTTTACGTTCTTCGGGCAATTGAGTATTTAGTTTTAAAGTATCAAAATATTGAATACTGTTGTAAGCGGTGTATCCGAAAAAACCATTGGCAATACTGTTTACTTTATCTGTTTGAAACGAAGTGATAAAATCTTTCATTTTATCAATAAGTGTTAAATTCTCAATAGTTGTTTTTTCGGATTTACCCGTAGGGTAATTTTGGGTAATTGTATTGTCTGCTACAATAAAATCAGCTAAAGGCTGAAAACAGATATAAGAATGGCTATTCTCAATACTATTATAATCAGAGCTCTCCAAAAGAATAGTTTTGGGGAACTCATCACGCAATTTTAAATATAAACTTACCGGCGTGAGCACATCGGCAAGTAATTTTTTGTGTAAAGTTTTAAATTTATATTTTTTCATAATTTAACTATATTTTATTGACTGCTTAATAATAGTCCACTATTTTTTTGTTTGATAAAATTCAATTGGGCTAAAGCCCTGTTACTATGCTACTTAATTGTTCCCCGACTTGAAAGTCGGGGCTATTGATAATCACTCATTGTCAGTTAATTACAAGAAATAACCAAGCTATTGCTATAAACGAAAAACGGCTTATCGTGAACCGATAAGCCGTTTTTTTTATGTTATTACAAAATACGCCTATTGCACTTCACGATATAGATTATCACGAATGCGCCACCACCAAGACATATTTGTATTATTTATTTTCATTTTTATCTCTGTATTACGCAGCAAATATAAATGGATTTTTTAAATTTCAAAAAGAAAATTAAAAGTTTTCTTTATTTAGTTTATCAATATAATCCTCAGGCAGCAATACTTCTATTTCTAAATTATCAAAATCTTTTATATTTCTGGTAATTAAAATATGAATTCTATTTTGTCTTGCAGCCTCTGTTTGTATGGCATCTTCAAAGTCGCTCATTTTATTATTTAAAGCATTTATAACCGTAACTTTATCAATAGCAACTACATCTATAAATCCCAATAACTCTTTAATAAACTGAATAGTTGTGTTATGCCCTGCTCTTCTTTTAGCTATATAATATATATCCGTTATAGTACTGGCTGTAATGAATAATCTATCATTTCGCCCTATTGACAACTCAATTAGTTTAACTGCATTTTTAACAAAGGGCTGTCTTTCAAGAATAACATCTAAAATTATATTTGTATCCAACAATATTCTTTTCATTGATATTTACTGCTTAAATAATCAAACTTTTCATTGTCCGAATCAATATCTCTAATAAAACCTGTCCACTTTTTTAAAAAATCACTTACTGAACGTCCCTTAAAAGTATCAGAAATTTCAGGTTTGAATACAATAAAAACTTCAACGTTCATGTTTTCAAACTCTTTCAGCTCCGGAACTTTTATTATACCATCTCTTAAAACCTTAGTTCTGAATTTATATGTATCCATCATATTTACAAATTAAGTTTGAATATACACAAATATACGCATTTTATCAATCAATTATTATATTATTTTAATTTTGAATATTCAATATTGTTTTATTTTATCTATCTATAGTTAAAATTATTGCTTTTTAATTTATTTTATCTTTTAAAAACTTTCCGGTATAAGATTTTTTACATTTTACTATTTCATCAGGTGTTCCTTCAAAAACAATTTCGCCTCCTTTTTTTCCTCCTTCGGGTCCTAAATCGATAATCCAATCGGCAGATTTTATAATTTCGGGATTATGTTCCACAATTAATATGCTGTGCCCTTTATCAATTAGGGCGTTAAAGGCTTGTAATAATTTTCGTACATCATGAAAATGTAAACCGGTTGTAGGTTCGTCAAAAATAAATAGTGTGTTTTGCTCCTCGTTTTCTTTACTTAAAAACGATGCTAATTTAATTCGCTGACTTTCGCCACCGCTCAATGTGCTTGATGATTGTCCGAGTTTTACATAATCCAAACCAACATCAGCCAAAGGCTTCATTTTTTTTACAATCTTTTTATTCAAAGAGCTTTTATCAGCACTAAAAAATTCAATGGCTTCGGCGACCGTAAGCTCTAAAATATCGAAGATATTTTTTCCTCTGTATTTCACTTCCAGAATATCGTCTTTAAAGCGTTTTCCTTTACACGATTCGCAAACCAAATGCACATCAGCCATAAACTGCATTTCTACTTTTATCTCACCTTCGCCTTGGCATTCTTCACATCGACCACCATCTACATTAAACGAAAAATGAGCCGGTTTAAAGTTATTTATTTTTGAAGCAGGCTGTTCCGAGAAAAGTTTCCGTATTTCATCATAAGCCTTTAAATAAGTAACAGGATTTGAACGCGATGATTTTCCAATTGGGTTTTGATCAACATACTCAATATTTTTAATTAAATCCGTATCACCGTCTAAACGCTCAAAATTTGCGGATATTTGCCCGTAACCATTTATTTTACGATTAATTGCCGCATAAAGAATATTGTTAACCAAAGACGATTTACCCGAACCACTTACGCCGGTAACTACGGTCATTATCCCCAAAGGAAATTTTACATTGATATTTTTTAAGTTATTTTCGTAAGCATTTATAACTTCAATGTATTTTTTCCATTTACGCCTTTTTTCCGGCAATTTAATTTCTTTTCTTCCGGTGATGTATTGCATGGTAAGGCTTTGCTCATCTTTAAGTAATTGAGCAGGACTACCCTGAAAAACCACTTCGCCCCCATTAATGCCCGAAAACGGACCTATATCAATAATTTCATCAGCTGCACGAATAATGTCTTCATCGTGCTCTACAACTATTACTGTATTGCCGATTTTCTGTAAATTTCGTAATACTTTAATCAATAAATAAGTATCTCTGCTATGCAAACCGATACTCGGTTCATCTAAAATATACAAGGAACCCACCAGACTGCTACCCAAGGAAGTTGCCAAATTAATTCGTTGA
>JALSLF010000198.1 GCA_026988445.1 Bacteroidales bacterium | reverse complement strand
TCATATTCATGCTTATTCAAATATACGGTACCGATATTATTGTAAGCAGTAGCAACACCCACCTTATCACCTAACTTTTCTTTAATTTGTAATGATTTTTGGTAATACTCAATTGCCCAATCCAGATTATTGTTTAATGAATGAATATAACCGATATTATTATAGCACCTTGAAGCACTTTTCATATCATTTAATTTTTCACTCAAAGCCAATGACTTTTGATAATGCTCTATTGCCGATGGATAATCGCCTTGATAGTAATATACATTACCCATGTTACGGTACAATTTTGCCAGCAAAGGTTCATTATTGATTTCTTCTTGAATTTTTAAGGCTTTTTTATAATTATCCTCTGCTTTAATGTATTCTCCTTTTAAAGTATTGATAATTCCTAAATCAATATAGTTCCAGGCTATTCCATTTTGGTCATCTAATTTTTGTCTGATTTCTATTGATTTCTTATAATTTTCGGTTGCTGAAAAATAATCGCCCAATACCTTATAATAGTTCCCCAGCAATGTATGACTTATCGATTGACTATTTAACGCATACCGGGCCAATTCTTCATCATCAGATTTAATTAATTCATTTGAGATATTAAATGCTTTTTGCAAATAATCAAAAGAAAGATCCGGCTGTTTTTTTGTATAATAATCAGCCAACTGATTATAAATCTTTATCTTTACCGTATCATGTCCGGCTGTTTCCAGTTTATTTAATAAAGAATCTACTATATCCTCTTGAGCAAAGCCCCATAGTGGAAACAGCAAAAACAACATTAATATGTAACAATATCTGATATTCATTCTAATAAATCAAACAAAATAATAAAGGTACAAAAACCGTGCACCTATTAAAAACATAAAAGTAGTAAAATTTATCGAAAGTAGTACAAATAAAAAAAAGCCGAGACTAAATGTCTCAGCTTAATAACTTCAAAGTTAAATAATTATTATGAATTCTCTTTAACTACTCTTTTCAGCCAAGGCAGAAGAATAAAAATACCTACTACGGCTACCATTGCTAAAAGCGCATTGGTTAAAAAGAAATAAGCTTTATTTTCATAAAAGTTCCATAAACCCGACAATACACCCGATAATTTATTTCCAATTGATGTAGATAAGAACCAACCGCCCATCATCAAAGCTACAATGCGGGGAGGACTTAATTTTGATACCAAAGAAAGCCCCATAGGACTGAGGAATAACTCACCAACTGTGATTACGGCATAAGTACCAAACAGCCAGGCTGCAGAAGCTTTAACAGCACCATTTTTAGAAGCAATTACAGCGGCTACCATTACCAGAGACGATAAAGCGGTAATCAATAAACCATAGCCAATTTTTGCAGGCGTAGAGGGTTCTTTGCCTCTTCTTGCTAAAAATCCGAAAAATCCTACCACCAAGGGAGTAAATAATATAATAAATCCGGGATTTATTGATTGAAACAATTCAGTCGAAACTAATTTTAATTGCCCCGACTCGGGCCACTCTTCTTTTGGTAAATTATCAAAATAAGGGTCGGGGCCCATGGTTACTTTTGGTTTACCACTTTCATCCAAAACAGGAATGCCGTGTGCATCTTTTTCTACCCGTTCTCTTGGCTGTGTTGTTACCACCTGATTAAATGATAAAGCATCGGTAACTTTTTGTATAGGTTTGGGAACTTCACGTGCGGTATATCTTTCTGCCCAAAGCGTAAGTGCAGAACCATTTTGATGAAAGATTGCCCAGAAAATTACCACAACACCCATAACCGCTAACAATGCTTTGATTGGTTCTTTTTCATTTTGTGGTGCTGACCGAACTAAGTTTATATAAAAAATTACCACCGGAATACTGAAAAACAAGAACGCATCTGTTGAATTTGCTCCAAATATTGTTCCCGGAATCATCCAACCGAGTATGGCTGCAATTACCGCAGGTACAAATAATTTCAGTAAAATACCCATTAATGACATATCATCTTTGCCGGCAGGCGACAAATAATCTGCTTCTTTAATATCTTTTGCAAAACCTTGTCCGCTCCAAAACCAAACAAGTCCAAGCAGCATACCTACACCGGCAGCTGCAAAAGCCCAACCCCAACCATAATTAATACGTAAATAAGCTGCTACAAAGTTGGAGACAAAAGCACCGACATTAATACCCATATAAAAAATATTAAAACCGGAATCTTTATGCGCACGATATTTATCATTATCGTACAAACGCCCTACTAAGGCAGAAATATTAGGTTTAAAAAATCCGTTTCCTACAATAACCAATAATAATGAAATATAAAATATGGTTTCTGAATGAAAAGAAAGCCCAATGTATCCGGCTGCCATTAAAACGCCACCAATAGTAATTGATTTACGATAGCCCAACACCCTATCGGCAAGTAAACCGCCAAAAAAGGGAGTTAAATAAACCAATGCCAAATAAGTACCATAAATATCGGCTGCTTTTTCATCAGTAAAACCCATTCCCGGAAAATCAATTCCTGTGTTTTCACCAATCATGTATAAGGTAAATATCCCTAACATCAAATAAAACCCAAAACGTTCCCACATTTCGGTAAAAAACAAGACCATTAATCCTTTGGGGTGTTTTCTTTCTTTTGTCATTATGTTTGGTTTTTGGTTAATAATTAAGAAAAAACAAATATATAAAGATTTCAATTCCTGACAAATCTAATTATACTTAACATATTCACAAAAAATTAACAAACTCTTAAGATTTAATCATTGAAATTTCCATTTATTTTTATAATTTCGCAAAAAAACCAAAAAATGTATCAATTAAGCTACAAACCCAAATACCGCTACACAAACCTTAAAGAACGGGATTTCTTTGCATCATAAGTTCCTCCGACACCAGCCGGTAAATCCGGCAAAACTCTTTTTTTTACAATATTTTTTAATTAATCATCAAAAAATAGAATTATGGAACTTCCATTTGCAGAAAATTATAAAATAAAAATGGTGGAAACCATTAAGCGCAGTACACGTGAAGAGCGCGAACAATGGATAAAAGATGCAAAATACAATCTGTTTAACTTAAAAAGCAATCAGGTATTTATCGATTTATTAACTGACTCG
>JALSLF010000197.1 GCA_026988445.1 Bacteroidales bacterium | reverse complement strand
CTATTTTTTTAATTTTTACGATTGAAAAGCCAATTTTATTCGGTCGATATGGACTTCGTATGGCAAAAATACCGTGATTTACTTTTTCAAGATAGGGCTGTGCAATTAATTTTTCTTCTTTTTGTTCATGAAAATGATAGAGTAAAATAGCATGACTGAAACCATCCAAATCTTTTAAGCCTATTTGATATTCAGGTAAAAGTTCAGCATAAGCAACAACTTCGTTTTTGAATTTTCCTTGAATAGGAATACCGTTTGATGAGCTATATGGCGAATGAATGATTCCTATTGGTTTTATAATGATATTTTCCATTTTTTCAGTTTTAAGCTATATTGAGCACTAATTCATATGCATCGCGAATCGCTTCAGTTGCTTTACCGACTTTTTTAGCATCTCCGATAAGATAAACCGGTGTTTCGCTGCTTAACTCAAAAGGAACATAAGAGTTCATTCCTGTAGCGATTACAATTTTATCAATACCCTGAATTTTTTGTTTTCCATCTTGGCTTTCAACGGTTAATGTATTGCCTTTTACTTCGGATAATTTACTGTTTAGCAATATTTTTGCAGCTTTTTCTTTCAGCTTTTTAAGGGTCATCGCTTTTTCAATCATTTCCATACCGCGGGCTATTTCATCAAGCATTTCAATAATAATTACTTCGTTTCCACCATCAACAAGTTTTGAAGCCACTTCCAGCCCGATTAAACCACCACCTATTACAGCTACTTTTTGATTTTTGGGCAATTGATTATCATCTAAAAATTCAGTCCAATAATATTCTTTTAAACCTTTAATAGGTGGGACAGCAGGAACTGCTCCGGTAGCCATAATAATTCCGGCATAGTTTTTTGCTAATAAATCTTCCGGTTTTACATCTTTTTTAATAAGATTAATTTTTTTATCCTTAATTTCGGCAAAATAAAAATCAAGCAAATCTTTTAAGCTCTCTTTTTTAGGCGGAAGCCATGCTAAATTAAACTGACCGCCCAATTCATCTTTTTCATACAAATCTACTTTATGTCCTTTATCCGTGAGTGAAATAGCAGCTTGCATTCCGGCTAAACCGGCTCCGATAACCGCATATTTTTTAGCTTCATCGGTTTTTTCGATTTTTGCTAAGCCGGTATTTACTGTCGGATTGACCATACAGCCTAAACCTTTTCCTTGCTTTACTCCGCCAAGGCAGCCTTCGGCACAAGCCAAACAAGGACGTATATTCCCTTTTACAATACCGAGATATTTCCCGACAAAATCAGGATCAGCCACTAAAGCACGTCCTAAGGCAAAATATTCACCACCAAATTTTTCTTTTATGATTTTTATATCTTTTCCTGAATTTATTTTTCCTAAGAAAATAACCGGTACACTTACTTTTTCTTTAATTTTTGCAGCTAATTCCCAAGTTTTTCCTTTAGGAACAAACATGTGCTGAAAAAACCAAGGCGGATTGGCACAAACACTTCCGGCAACCACATGTAAGGCAAAAACACCGGCGAGTTCAAGCATTTTTGCAAATTTTTGCATTTCATCAATATGAAAGCCCTTGGGTATCATTTCATCCGCACTAATGCGCGCAATTACAGGTATATTAACGGCTTCAAGCACAGCTTTTATGACTTCCAGAGGATATTTACTGCGGTTTTCAAAACTTCTGCCATACTCATCGTTACGGTCATTAACGGCAGGTGAGAGAAATTGTGCCATTAAATAACCGTGCCCCATTTGAATTTCAATTATATCAAAACCTGCTTTTTCGGCACGAAGAGCAGCATCTACAAGCAACTGCTTAGCTTCATTCATCATGGCTGTATCCATTTTTTCCGGTTTTGCTCCTCCATTCTCACAAGCTTTGTCGGTAGAAGACCAATAAAAATTATCCGGAATTTTAGGATTTGCCATTCTACCGGGGTGATTAAGGTTTGCAATGGTTTTGGCTCCGTTTTTATGAACCAAATCGTTCAATTTTTTTAAACCGACTATTTTATCATCGCTGTCAATACCAAGTTGTGTAGGTATTTCGCGTAATCCTTTATGAATGTATAAAGGTTCAAAATCAACGGCACCAACATGCTTGCTGCGTTGATTGTAAAAATCAAAATGTTTTTCGTTTACCAAACCATCGCCTTTGGTATAGCCCAATTTAACAGGTGCAAATATGAAATTATTTCTTAATTCAAACATGATTAATTGATTTTGATATTCAGCACAAATATAATGAACATAGGTTCAAAATACAAATATTAAGCATGAGTATTGCTTTTGATTTTTTATTGAATTAAAATTAAGCAAAAACAATTTAAAAAATAATATTTTCAAGTAATTACGAATATTTTTTAAAAAAGCAATATCTAAAAAGGTGCGAAATATAATAACATTGGGCATATCTCTATAACTTCTAATAAGAAAAAAGGCTGAAAGCCTGAATTACATTAACCCAATGGCAAAGCCTTGGGATAATAATACATTACGCAAACAAGCAGCCTGAAAGGCTAAGTTAAATTGTACTTACAGTACTATAATTTATATTTTCACTTAGCCCAAGGCGTTGCCATTAGGTTAAATTGATTAAGGCTTTCAGCCTTAAAAAATTAAAGCCAGGTCATTTTATCACGCACCTTTGGTGCTTAACTGTTTTTTAAAACAATATACCTATCCCTTTGGGATAGGCTTATATATTCCGCACCTTTGGTGCTAAGCACTTTAAATTTTTAAAAGCGAGACTTAAAAACAAACTAAAACAATGTAAAAGTAAAACCTCAAAGCTTTTACAAATATTCTTTTTAAAAAGCAGTAGCACCAAAGGTGCGAAATATAATAACATTGGGTGCAGCCCAATGACTTCTAAAAAGAATAAAAATAAGCGCCAAAGGTGCGAAATAATATAAGCTTAAATCCGTAACTATATACTACCTTAAATCCGCAACTATCTTCTACTGCAAAGCCAGACTGCACGCCATTATTGGGAATGCTCGTTTTTCGATACTCACCGTAACTAATGCTACGTTTGCGTGTCTCAAAACTGCGCTACACCAATACTGACGCACATTCTGGCTTTTCGCTACGAACATAGTTGCGGATTTA
>JALSLF010000196.1 GCA_026988445.1 Bacteroidales bacterium | reverse complement strand
ATTTATTTACCTTTTTTTCTATCACTAAAATAAGTGAAAATATTTACTTTTCAAACACTGTGTAAGATTTTCTTACACAGTTGTTTGATTTTTTTTCCATTTATTTACTTGCGGATTTAAGGAATAATATAAATTGGCGATAGTTAATAGCGAAAATTTGACGATTGCAAGTTGCTACTCACAACTACGAACTTTTTAGCTTTTGATAAATAATTTTCAGTAAAACAGACAGAACGCTTAAAGCGGTTAAAACGGCAAAAATCCATTTCAATTGATTTGAGAATGATGCAATAACAACGGCTGAGCCATTAATATTAGGGTATGCATTTATGAAATATATAATAAATGAGTTTTCAATAATATCAAAAAATGAAATAAAAAAAGGCAAAAATACAAAATACCGAACGCGCTTATATATCTGTGTCTTTTTAAGCAGAAATATCAAAATAAATGAATAAATAAATCCATAAATAAGCGCATAAGGAAAATCAATCAGTAATGTGGATAGAAAATATATTTGTCTGCCAGCTGTACCAAGTGTTCGGAGAATATTGAGTACCTCATTCGTGTCAAATCCAAAATGCAAATCCAAAATGCCGGTATGCGTATAAGTTGCCTCAAACAGTTTTGGAAAGAAAGGAAAAGCAATTAGATTAATGAATGCTATATAAATAACTCCAATAATTATCTTTTTTTTTGAACAGTGTTTCTCTAAAAAATAAATCATATCTTATGGTTTTAATGTTGGAAATGCTATATTATATTTAACCACTAAAGTTCTTATCAGAACAATAAAAATAATGGTAATTATGGTGTTGTAATGAAAATTTAATCCTGTAAAATCTAACAACAGATAAAGTAGTGCTCCGGCAATACAAGCCGTTGCGTAAATTTCTTTTTGCAAAATCATAGGCACTTCATTTGCTAAAATATCACGAATTATACCTCCTGCCGTAGCAGAAGTAGCACCCAAAATAACAGCGTACTCATAACTTATGCCAAAGCTAAGTGCTTTTTGCATTCCGGCAATGGTAAAAACACCAAGCCCAATTGAATCAAAAATAAATAAAGTTTTTTTCAACTCAAAAATGTAGCGATCAAAAAATATTCCTAAAGCAACAGCGCTCACAATAAGATACAAATAAACCGGATTTTGTATCCACGCAACAGGAGTAGCTCCAAGAAGCAAATCTCTAATGGTTCCACCTCCTACTGCAGTGGCAAAAGCTAAAATTACAGCACCAAAAATATCCATATTTTTTTGAGCCGCAAGGCGCACCCCGCTTATGGCAAATACAAAAGTGCCCAAAAAGTCTAAAATCTGATAAATATTCATTCGTTTTTTACATATTTTTTATATCTTGTCCCGTTGAAATTTACAAAATATAAATCTACCTACAAGCAAGTAAGGTTACTAAAATCAATTAAACCAAATTACAAAAAAACAAAATTTATTTAAGTTTCTCCGTAGAACTAAATAAAAAACACTACAGTTATTGTAAATGCATTATTTAACAAAAATTATCAATCGATTATTAACCCTGTGCTAAACTGTAGCAATGAAATTTAGTATTAAAATGAATATTTATATAGAAAAACTCTTTGGCAATAATCAACAACATATTTTACGTCATAGAATATTAAACATCAGTATTTTAGTAGCCATACTTTTGAAAGTATTATCTTTATCAATTGGTTTGATTTTCAATATTCAATGGCAGGCTATATTATTTTCAGCTTTTGCATTGGTCTATTTTGTTATATTTTATTTTATAGCTTATAATAGTAAAAATTACGACAGAGTTATTATATTTCTTATTAGCGGTGTTTTTATTCTATTGTCGCCAATATCTTGGTTTGTTTATGAAGGAATTTCAGGAAGTACCATTTATTCAATATTTATAGCCATTGTTGCTACTTATACACTTACCGAAGGTAAAATGCGCTGTAACTTGTTATTATTATCTGCCATAAGTTTAGCAGGAATAATAGCATCCTCGTATTTTTTTCCTGAATATATTGTAAGTTATACAACAAAAGCAAGTAAATTTTTAGATGTGGGAATACATTCAATAATAACAATTATTGCATCTGTATTATATTTAAACGTATATTATAACGAATACAAAAAAACTGTAGAAAAATTAAAAGAAAGTAACCGGAAGCTATTAATAGCACAACAAGAAAGTAAAAAGCAACAAAAGAAAATTGAAGAACAAAACGGGGAGTTAATTAAAAAAACAAACGAGCTGGAAAAAACAATTGAAACAAAAGACCGCTTTTATACCATAATTGCTCATGATTTAAAAAGTCCGTTTAATTCAATTATTGGTTTTTCCGAACTAATTAAGGAGGCTATAAAACTTAATAATATTAAAAAAATAAAAACCTTCAGTAAATTTTTAACAGAAAGCAGTGAACAGGCATATAAATTATTGTTAAATTTGTTGGATTGGTCAAGGGTTCAAACTATGGATATTGAATATCGCCCGACAGAAATTGATTTAAAAAAATTGATATTAGAACAAATTAGTATATTTAAATACATGGCAGTAGCTAAAAGCAATGCTTTTGAGACAAACCTAGAAGACTGTATCGTTTTAGCAGATAAAAATATGCTGGAAACCATCATCAGAAACCTTATTTCAAATGCTATAAAATATACCGAAAACGGTAAAATTACCATCAAAACTTGTTATAACGAAGATGCTTGCTTAATCAGAATTAAAGATACCGGCTTAGGGATTGACGACAAGATGTTAGAGAATATTTTTCAAACTCAGGTAAGTACGCCGGGAACAAAAGGAGAAAAAGGCAGCGGACTAGGCTTAAGATTATGCAAAGAGTTTGTAGAAACAAACAAAGGCAGGCTTGATGTATTATCACAACCGGGAAAAGGAAGTACTTTTAGTTTTACACTTCCGGTACCGGTAAAAGAAAAACAAAATGTTTCTTAAACTATTAAATAAATTATTAAAGAAACTTAAACTCCCTTTGTTTCTTATACTGCTTCTGACGGAACAAACAGTTTATTCGCAGAAAAATACTCCTGTAAAAAAAACAAAACAGGACTCTATTTTGATTTAATTGAAGCAAA
>JALSLF010000195.1 GCA_026988445.1 Bacteroidales bacterium | reverse complement strand
ATTTATTTTAATATAGCCTTTATTCGCAAAATTGAAGGATTAAAAATCAATAATAAATTACCCATTTATCCATTTCTTTTTTGTTCGGATAATGTTCCGAAATCCATTTTCGCGATTTGGGCAGTTCTTGCTTATAAAGCAATAAAACCGAAGGTTTTTCTTGCAACTTTTTTAAATACACTAGTTCGTTTTCGTTTTTTAAATTAATCAGATATTTTTTCCAGTTTAAATCCTTTTCAAACTGTGTTTCACGATTCAGGTCATAGCTGCCATCATAAAGAGATACAACCGGTTTATTCAAGCCAAATGCAATAGAAGGTTTGCGTGTATTATAAATCAAAATATTTCGCTTGTTTAAGTTTTCTTTGATAAGAAATTCAGTTATCGGTTTGCTACCGTTTACCTTTAATTCATTATCCGACATAACTTTACTGCTTGCCACCAAAAGAAAAACCCCCACTATAAAACTTAAATATACCGCTTTTGATTTTACGGGTAAAAGTTTTTTTCGATACAATAAAATAGCAGCCAACAACAAAACGCTTGCTTCAGGTGCTAAAACTTTTGAAAAAAGCATTCCTGTTTTAATAAATGGAGCAAGTATAAAAGCACCCAAAATTAAAAAGGCATAAGCTAAATTAAAGTTTGTATAAATTTTGCCGTATTTTTCACCGGATAAATATAAAAGTTGTGCGATCAGCAGGGCTAAAATGCTGTATAAAGGCAAAATATACAATATTCGTTTTGAAGATGATATAGAGAAAAACACAAGCGGAATGAGCACAGCCAAAAGCAAAACCCGGTAAATTGTACGTTTTGTAAACAGCTCTTTTTGATTTTTTATCATAAAAGGAAAAAACAAAAGCCATGGCAAACCCACCAAAGGTGCAAAAGCAAGAAAATACCAAAACGGCTCTGTTCGATGAAATGCACTTTTATCAGCAAAACGGTCAATAGTTTGCTTACCAAGAAAATAATCTATAAAAGCGGGATTATCTACTGCCAAATAAATAAACCACGAAGCTGCCACACCAATAAATATGAGCCATGCAATAATATGATGAAAACTGAAAGAATTTTTGGCTTTTTCAACACGATTATAGCCGATTATAAAAAATAGAGGAACAATAAAAATTACCGGTCCTTTTGTTAAAAAACCCAATGCCCAACTCAAAGTAAACAAATATAAATATGAATATTTTCCGCTTTTGCGATATTTTACCCAAGCCAACATGCTCAATAGAGCAAATGTATTTAAAAATGCATCGGTGGTAAGATTGCGCGATGAAATCAATACTATGGGAAAACTAAAATAAATTAATGCAGACCAAACAGCTGTAGTTTTATTATTAAAAACCGATAAAGCCAAATAATACACCAAAATTATTTGTAATAAAACAGCTACTTGCAAGAAAAAACGCGCAGCAAAAGCATTAATTCCAAAAATCCGGTATCCGAGTGCAGTAATTTGATAAGTAAAAGGAGGTTTATGATAATGATGAACTTCCATTAAATTAGGATGCAAATAATCGCCCGAAACATACATAGCCCGGCTAATTTCAGCATAGCGGGCATCACTGCTTTCAATAAGCCCGTAGTTACCCACATTAATTAATAGCGAAAAAGCGGCAATAATAAGAATTATGATTAATGAATTGTTCTTCATATATTTTTAGTTTTTAAAGACAATACAATATTTCTGGAATATACGATAAAGCCAAACATTTGCCCGATAAACAAAACAGGGTCTTTTCTAAAAACAGCATAGCTGAGTATCATTAAGGAGCCGGTTAAACTTAAAAGCCAAAATCCAAGCGGTAAACTCGATATTTTTTTGCGTTCGGAATAAATCCATTGATAGATAAAGCGGAAAGTAAAAATAATTTGTCCGGCACTACCCCAAATTAATAAACTTACCGGAATATTTTCGTTTCTGAATAAGCGGTCAATATCAAACTGATTATTATTATAGGAGTAAACAACCACAAAAAACGGAAAAATCCACAAAAACACCCTGATTAATTTATGCAACTTAGTCCATGAGCCTTGTAATTGCATATTTCGGATATAAATAAAATAAGTTATTGATTGTCCAAGCATTATAGCAAAATCATCGCGTAGCCATCCGTAAAAAAACAGTAAAAATGAAGCAATCAAGCTTAATTGCCAAAAAAGCTCGGGAGTAAGCACTTTTTTAACCTTCTCAGATAAAATCCATTGCAAAAGTAAACGTGCCGAAAATAAAATTTGTGCGATAAACCCGATGGCATACACAAAAAATCCACTTGATAACCAATTGTTCATTAACTTAAAGTATTTTTTTCAATTTCATATTTTATGTAGCGGCTGCGCATCCAACGATAAGCAAAAGCATCTTGCAAGGGTTTTACGGAACGGTTAAGCAAGTTAAATTTTGATTTTCCGGCAATACGTTCAAAGTGCTGTACTTTTACTTGCTTAATATTACCTCCTTCAAGTTTTATCAGTGCAGGAATAAAGCGATGCATACCATCAAAAAAAGGAATTTTTTGTGCCATTTTTGTCCGGATAACTTTTAATGGGCATCCGGTATCTATAATTCCATCGTTTATTAAGGCGCGGCGTACACTATTGGCTATCCACGATTGAATTTTTTTGCTAAATGTATCTTTTCGCTTGGCGCGATATCCGATAACCGCATCAAAATGATCAATATCCTGCAAAAGCAAATCAAAATCAAAAGGCGTTGTTTGTAAATCGGCATCTATATATCCAAGCAATTCGGTAGTACAATAATCAATGCCTGCTTTAATAGCTGTACTTAAGCCAAAATTTCTTTTAAATTTAATGTATTCAAAATCAGGATTATTACTGCATATTTTTTCTATTTTCTCAAAACTATTGTCAGTAGAACCATCATCCACAAACAATACTTTGCTTTTTACCGGTGATTGAGCAAAATACTCTTTAAAAGTTTTTTCTATCCGTTCCAAGTTATCGGCTTCGTTATAAACCGGAACGATAATACTCATTTTATATTCCATTCCTTTCGATTTTTCGATGCAAAAGTACGGATATAAATTGCAAATTGAAAATTATTGAATTTATCAAGAAATTTATTTTAATTTAT
>JALSLF010000194.1 GCA_026988445.1 Bacteroidales bacterium | reverse complement strand
TATCAATATATTTTAATGAAGCAAAAGGACGCCAAAGCAAATCAATCATTTTAGCATCAGTTATTGTTAAATATAAATACCCGATGGTAATAGATAACCATTGAAATAATAAAGCAGCAACAATAACAGGTGGGGTATTTTCTTTCCAGAAAAGGTGGAAGATTATTAATAAAACAATTGTACTTATGGTAATTTCCAAAAAAAAACGACCACTTATTAATGAAATAAATATAAAAATAAATGAAAATATCTTGATTATATCTTTAATGTCCATCATTTAAGCTTAGCTATCTCCAGTGCAGATAATGTTTTATCCGCTACTTTTAAAATTTTTGAAAATTTATTTAAATTATTATCATTTATTCGCTTTTTGAGAAGATTTTCTTTAAATATTGTGCTAATCGAAATATTTAAAGCTTTAAACCCAAGTTTCTCTTGTAAAATAAACAAAATTTTATTCTCCAAAACATGAATATCAGAAATATTAATCAGTAAACAATTATCAGGAAATTTATTTTTAAAATGCAATATAGTTTGATTATATTTTATCCATGCTATTAAATAATTTTTCTGATTATAGTAGTGATAAAAAGGATAAAATAGTTTTTGAAAAGTTTTATTTAAAGGTTTGATATTTTGTGTTTTAAATAAGGTATAGTAATAACGGCGTTCTAAAGAATCAACCACTTCACGATAATGTCTATAAACAGCTAAATAATAAATATCTGAATTTAAATTATACCAATCATTTATAAAAAGTGTTCCTCTTGGCTCTTTCCAACCCCACAAACTATATATATCATTCCTCTTATCAATAATTTTTTTTAATTGTTCTTTTGCCAACTTATCTAAAAAAAAATTATTTTTTAGATTTATGCGTAAGCCATTTGATACAAATCCATTTCTTGTTAAATTTTGTTCGTGTATTTTCAGTATTTCTATATCCTCAAAATGTCCATTAATATTATCAAAACCACCGCTTAAAAGTTTATTTCCAATAAATAAGCCATTCTTTTGCAACCAGTTTGCTGTTAAACTGGTTCCTGAGCGATGCATTCCAATTATTGCTAATATTTTTGACATCTATTAAAATTTACTAATTATAAATTTTTGATAGAACTTTTGTTCTAATTTTAATAATCTTAAAATACGTATTATAAGCCATCTTAAAAACAAAGCTAAAAGATTACCGTAACTTTTAAGCCCCTTTTTGTATTTTTTCGCTAAGTCTTTTTTTCCTTTTCTTTTTATAACAAGATACTGGTTAAAATATTGAGGATATATTTTCCATTTTAGAGCTCTTATTGCAATTTTAAATTGTTTTCCTTTAAAATGACTTAAAAAACATTTATAAACTTCGATATTTTCTTTGAGTTTATAATACGATGCTTCTAAATTTTTGCTTAATTGCCCGCTATGAACTCTTAATTTTATTAAATATCCTGCCGACATACCTACCGGCTTGTCTTTTGAAAGTTTACACCACATTTCAAAATCACCGGCATATTTCATACTTTCATTAAAATAGCCAACTTTTTCTACTGCTGATTTTACAAGCGTTACATTGGCAATATTCCCGGCAATACTACCATACAAAATCGAGCTTTTTGCATGTCCCCAAGGTGATATAACTTTGTCTTCGATTTCAAATAATTTTTTAATAACTTTACCATTCTCATCAATCATATACATGCGCGAAAAGCTGAAATTTATATCTGTAAATTTTTGATGAAATTTTATTGTTTCCGACAAACAATTCGACATCATTAAATCATCTTGTGCCCACAAGTGTATCAAAGGTGATTTTGCTGCTTTTATAAGACGGTTTAATGTCGGGAAAAGCCCAAGATTTCTTTCATTCCTGAATAATTTTATTTTATCACTATTTATTTTTTGTAAATATTCATAGCTTCCGTCAGTTGAACAATCATCACAAATCAAAAATTCATAATCTTCTGTATCTTGATTTAATACAGACATGACTGATTCTTCAAGATACTTAATTCCATTATAAACAGGAAGAACGACTGATATTTTGGGCGTTTTATTCATTTATTTTATTTTCAAGCGCATCTGCAATTTTTTCAAAACTCCAATTTTTAATTCTTTTTACTGACTTTTGACCAAAATCGGTGTATTTTTTAAGCGATAATTCAATTTTTTCTTTTAAATCATTCAAACTGCCTGCTTTAAAAATATATCCGTTTTCAGCATTTTTAATCAAATCAACCGCACAACCCACTTTATCTGATGCAATAATTGCTTTGCCGCATGCCATAGCCTCATTTACTGCCAAGCCCCAAGTTTCATTATATAATGATGGTAATACAAAAATATTAGCTATTCTGTATATTGCCGGCATTTGCGATTGATTTTGAAAAGGTAAAAATAATATATTTTTTCCGGCTTTTCGTTTCATTTCTTGCTCTAAAATACCGTTCCCGACAAAAACGAATTTATACCGAGGAAAAAACTTTGCTGCATCAATCAATAATAATGGATTTTTTTTAGGCTCAAATTTACCGGCAAAAAGAAATACAATATCTTTTTTGTTAATATTTAATACTTTACGGTATTCATCGGCTTGTTTAGAGTAATTTCCGGCTTTATCCTCAAAACGCTCATTATCAATAGCATGTGGGACAAATATTAATTGTTTTTGATTTAATCCGTGCTTTAGATAATAGTTTTTATTATTTGTGCCTACGTAAAAGGCATAATCAATATATCGATAAACATATTTTAACCAAATACGGCGCGCAAGCATTTTTATACCACTTTTTTCGTCAAGCAGTGTTGAATCGCCTCTGAAATAAACGGGAATTTTGCCTTTAAAATAGCGCATAGCTTTAAAATGTGAATGATGATTCCAACCAAAAACAAGTACTGCACCGGCTTGCCATTGTTTAATTTCATTTATTAAGGTGGGATTTATAACTCCCATAAAATTAGCTGAACCGGGATTTTTTGCACGGTTTTTTACAAAAATATAATCATAGCCTTCAAGAAGCGGAACATCCCATTTTATTTCCTTACCGAATTTTTTATCAAAAATTTTATCATGTGATTGTTCCCAAGTATAAAAAACTTTGATTTGTATTTTATTTATTTGTGTAATCAATTGAAAC
>JALSLF010000193.1 GCA_026988445.1 Bacteroidales bacterium | reverse complement strand
TAATAGGTTATATGGTTCGAGCAATAATTTGGCTAAAGCCAAACGTGAACGTTCTCCACCGGAAAGCACGGCTACTTTTTTATCAACAGTGTCGCCGCTAAATAAGAATGAACCCAGAATACTCCGTAAATTTTTCCGAACATCGCCAACGGCAATATCATCTAATGTTTGAAAAACTGTTCTGTTTTTATCTAATAAAGCATCTTGGTTTTGCGCATAATAACCAATTTTTACATTATGCCCGATTTTTAATTTACCCTCGTAATCTAATTCATTTACAATAATACGCGAAAGCGTGGTTTTTCCTTCGCCGTTTTTTCCTACAAAAGCAACTTTTTCACCTCGTTCAATTATTAAATCAACATTTTCAAAAACGGTTAAATCTCCAAATCTTTTGGTTAAATTTTCAGTTTCAACAATAATAGTTCCCGAATGGGGTGCCGGCGGAAAACGAAACTGAATTGATGATTGATCTTCTTCTTCAATCTCGATGCGCTCTAATTTTTCTAATTGTTTTATGCGTGATTGCACTTGAACGGCTTTTGTTGCCTTATATCTAAACCTTTCGATAAATTTTTCGGTATCTTGAATCATTTTTTGTTGATTCTCGTAGGCAGCACGTTGTTGTTCAATTCGCTCTTTGCGTAATTGCAGATATTTTGAATAGGCTGCTTTGTAATCATAAATTTTACCAAGCGAAATTTCAATAGTACGTTTGGTAATATTATCCAAAAAAGCCCTATCGTGTGAAACCATAATTACGGCTCCCCGATAATTTTTCAAAAAATCTTCTAACCACTGGATAGATTCAATATCCAAATGATTTGTAGGCTCATCAAGTAGTAGAATATCCGGGTTTTGTAATAGTATTTTTGCCAGTTCGATACGCATTCGCCAACCGCCGCTAAACTCAGTAGTTTGACGCTCAAAATCCTTCGCTTCAAAGCCTAAACCCTTAAGGGTTTGTTCTATCATTGCATCGCGGTCGGCAGCGCCGAAAATTTCCAAGCGTTCGTTTAAATGGCTTAACTGTTCAATTAAATTATGATATGATTTTGATTCGTAATCAGTACGTTCTGAAATTTCCCGGGTGATTTCATCAATCCGTTTTTCAAGGCGATTAAGTTCAATAAACGCTTTCTCTGCCTCAACTTTAACCGTATTTCCCGATGCAAGCTCCATTTGTTGCGGAAGATAGCCCATACTTGCATCTTTGGGTTTTGAAACAGTACCACTACTCGGATTTTCAATTCCATAAATAATTTTAAGCAAGGTGGATTTTCCGGCACCGTTTTTTCCAACCAGCCCAACGCGGTCCTTTTCGTTAATAAGGAAAGAAATATCCTTAAACAAATCGAAACCACCAAAATTAACCGATAAATTATTTACAGAAATCATTTGAATTAATTAAGTTTGGCAAAAATAGAAATTTTTTTGAGTTTTAACCTAAATTGAATGATTATCTACTTTAATAAGCACCAATATATTGATTTAAAAAGATTATAAAAAAAGACTTAAATACTAATAAGTATTCTTGCTTTTTTCTAAACTTTTCTTTAAAAGATTAAATTATGAACAAATTGGTTTTTTATTTTATACTTGTTAGCGCAACATTAAGTGTTTTAGTATTTTATACATCTTGTTATGAAGAAACTCCGCATTATAAAATTGCAATATCTGATGTTTCTACATCTATGCATCACGTGGGGATTCCTTTAATCAGGCTCCTTGAAAAAGAAATGAATGTTAAATTTGATGTGGTTGATACAACCAGTGGCTCGGTAGAGCATATTCGTTTGCTTTCCGAAGGAAAAATTGATTTTGCCATTGCTTTAACAACTGCCGGCAATGAAGAACTAATAAATACGGATTATGATAATATTCGGACGGTTACACCATTATATAATCAAATATTGTTCATCATTTATAATGATTCTTTAAAACCGAAAAACTTAAAAGATTTAATAAACGGACGCAAAATAGGTTTAGGTGTAAAAAAAGGCGGTACGGCACAGTTCACTCAAAAAATTCTTAAAGAATTTGGAATTGATACATCTGCCTATACTCCTGTTTATACAAAAAACAGTGATAATATTTGCGGCGAAAAAATTGATGTGAGTTGTTCGTTTACTTCATTTAATAATCCCAGAATTATAAAAATGCTAAAACAAAAAGATTTACAACTGTTTAGTTTAGGCGATGTAGCGTATGTTTACAGAGGTTCTTCGGTAGATGGAATTTGTAAAAAATTATGGACGGCAAAGCCGTTTATTATACCCAAAAACACCTATTATTCAAAGCCTGACAAACCGGTTTTAACGGTATCTGTTTTTACTTCTTTATTGAGTACTAAAAATATCAGTCCGGATTTTATACAAGAGCTAACAGAAATTCTGGTTCAAAAAAATTCAAATTTAATTAAGGAAAATCCGGTAATTAATCAAATTTCTGAGGAAAATTTAAGAAAAACACATTATTACCCTTTACACGAAGGGGTACATTTATTTCTTGATAGGTACCAACCTTCTTTTATAGAACGTTATGCAGAGTCAATAGCTTTGTTTATTACAATAGCTATTATTTTGTCGGGCTTTGTTAAAACCTATGCCAAATGGAATATGCAACGTAAAAAAGACCGTATTGATGTTTATTATGAAGAAGTTTTGCAAATAGACGAAATTAGCAAAAACACAAAAGATATTTCTATTTTACATAAAAATTTAGAAAAACTTTATGAAATACGGAATATAGCTTTTGAAAACTTAATCAAAGAAAAATTAAGTGCGGATGAAAGTTTTCGTATATTTACCAGCTTAACCGCTGAGACTATCCAGCGTATTAATCGAAAATTAGCGTAATTCAGGCTTAATTTAGATATTTATTAAATTGAAGCCCAAATGTTGCAAAATCATTTTTAATTAATTCTGAATACAAGGAAAAATTAAAGTTTCTTTTCGATGAACTTATTCCCAAACTAATCCAATAGCGCGATTTTGCATACCAATAATACTCAATACCTTTAATTTGATTATAATAGCCGGTTTCCATTATAAAACGATTTTGGGTATTTATTGATTTACCTAATTTTAAAGAATAAAGCACAAATTGTGCATTCATTTTGTTTTGTTCAAAACGAAAT
>JALSLF010000192.1 GCA_026988445.1 Bacteroidales bacterium | reverse complement strand
CTACAAAAGAGCGCATGCAAATTGCCATACATCAAATACAAGATGATTTATACAAACAAATAGAGTTCTTCAAAGAACAAGGCAAACATCTTGAAGCCAAAAGAATTGAAGACCGTGTAACTTTTGATATGGAAATGATAAAAGAGCTGGGGCATTGTCCCGGAATTGAAAATTACTCGCGCTATTTTGACGGTAGAGAACCCGGTACACGTCCGTTTTGTCTTTTAGATTTTTTCCCGAAAGATTACATTACCATAATTGATGAAAGTCATGTTACATTACCGCAAATAAGGGCAATGTACGGGGGTGACCATTCACGAAAATCTACTTTAGTAGAATATGGTTTTCGCTTACCTGCCGCAGTAGATAACCGCCCCCTAAAATTTGAAGAATTTGAAGCATTGAGTAATCAAATCATCTATTTAAGTGCTACCCCCGGCGATTATGAGCTTGAAAAATGCGAAGGAGTTATTGTTGAGCAAGTAATACGCCCAACCGGATTAATCGACCCCGATATTGAAGTGCGCCCGAGCTTAAATCAGATTGATGATTTAATCGGCGAAATTAATAAACGAACTGCACGCAACGAACGTATTTTGGTAACTACTCTTACGAAAAGAATGGCAGAAGAGCTTACCGATTATCTGACAAGAATTAATATCCGTTGCCGTTATATACACTCTGATGTAGATACGCTTGACCGTGTTGAAATCATGGAAGACCTTAGAAAGGGTATTTTTGATGTACTTATTGGCGTTAACCTTTTGCGCGAAGGTTTGGATTTACCCGAAGTTTCATTGGTGGCAATAATTGATGCCGATAAAGAAGGCTTTTTGCGCTCTGAAAAATCATTAACCCAAACGGCAGGGCGTGCTGCACGAAATATTAACGGAAAAGTAATTATGTATGCCGATAAAATTACCGGTTCAATGCAACGAACTATTGACGAAACAAATCGCCGGCGAGAGAAACAATTAAAATACAATGAGGAGCATAATATTACACCTACACAAATAATAAAAGCAAAAACTTCAATCTTGGGTTTGAGCGGTTCAAAATCTTTGAGCCAAGAATATAGCATTGACGAAAATATAAGTGCAGGACTTGCCGCCGATCCGGTAGTTCAATACATGAGTGCGGAAGCTTTGCAAAAAGCCATTGAGAAAACAGAAAAAGCTATGAAAAAAGCAGCAAAAGAACTTGATTTCATTGAAGCTGCCCGCTTACGTGATGAAATGATGGAGCTAAAAAAACGACTGAAAGAAAAATAAAGGCGCTATGCACTTCTAATTTTATTGGTAATAATATTAAAAACTGCTAATTTAAAATACTTAATATCGGTACTTATCGGATTTTTTTGCTTTTCAAGCAAATACTGTCTTTCTGCTTCAATAGAAGCCATAACACCTTGTTTTAAAAGCGAAACATAAGGAGGAATACAACCGGGCTTGTATTTCACACGCATTTCCTTGACATCATCGGGATATTCCTGATACATTCTTTTACTTAAAGGACGAATCCCTACCAATTTCATCTCCCCTTTTAAAACATTAATTAGTTGAGGTAATTCATCCAACCAGTATTTTCGCATAAACTTACCCCATTTTGTTAACCTGAAGTCATCAGCCGGTTTCCCTATAGCTGTATATCCATTTAAACTTAAAACGTAATCCTGTAAATACTCTGAAAACGGGTGCATTGTACGGAATTTATAAACATATATAATTTCACCGCCTTTTCCTATACGCGGCATTTTATAAATCGGACCGTAAGAAGGAGAAAGATTATACTCAGGCTCCTTAGTTTTCATGACCACAAAATAAGTTAAGTCATTAATCTCTTTATATTCAATTATTTCAAATCCACAGCTTACCAAACGCCCTAGTACTTCAGCTTTGGAAATAGTACGCTTTTCGCCACCGGTAATATTAAAATACAGGTTTTGTAATCCTGAAAGCCGGGGAATAATACGATTTAAAGTAAAATCAATCATAATAACCAACTGGCGGATAAAGGCAGGGAATTTACGCGCTATTCTCCGGTAACGCTGCTTGCTTGTTTCAACACAGCCCATAAACATACCCGCATCAGGAAGTTTTTCGTTAACTGCTTCAAAAAACTTATTAATGTATCGCATGTCATTAACCTTTTTAAGATTAATTATTGTGCGGATACCCGAACTTAAATTTGCTACATTAAAAGGAGTGGTTGTAGCAATTAAAGAAACATTTTTTTCATCTATGTTTACATGCTCCGAAAAATATTCCAAAACACTTTCGCCGGCTTCCCTTGCTAATAATTCAGATTTTGTTTGCGTTTTAGGTGCAGTATAAACTTTTGTTTTATCTACAACAGGACTTACAATATCCAAAGGTCGATTATCAATATAAATATTATTTTGTTCCTTGACTTGATGTTCTTGTTTGTATTTTACTTTTATCAACGAATAAAAAACACTAAAAACAATCATCTCTATGAGATAAGACAAAAATGAGGTTCCAAAAACAATCATTCTGGAATAAGAGTTCAATTTTAAAGCAAATAATAAAATGGTAACTATTGAAACAATGATAAAATTAATAAGTGTTAAAGTAATATTCATATGCAAAGCCTTTTTAAAACTTTGCAAATTATATTTTCCCATTATATAAGATACAACAATCCAAAGAATAAGAAAAACAACAAAAGGATTAGAATAGGTTGGCAAAACAACTCTTACAGTGGCGGGTTTATACCATGCCAAAAGTAAAAAGGAGAAACTGACAATAAATACATCAAACAGTACGGCAATAAACATACTATTTTTTTCAACAAAACTTTTCAAGCCCATGGGTTTAGTTTTCCGTGTTTGTGTTCTATGTTCTATGGCAATTTCTTGTAATTTCATGATTATTATAAATTATTCAAAATTTATTTGACAATTGCATTTTTATCTATTACGAAACCTTTTATTTTTTTGGTGGATTTCAATTACTACTTTTAATTACTATGCTTTAAATACCAAACACTATTTTATTTGTTTAACTTTTTTCCCTGCTTCATTTACCTTAACTTGTTGTTCAAACACCAATTCTTGCGGAATTTTTATCGGGCTAAGATATTTCTTACAATGCGCTAATATTTTTTCTTTTAAAAGTTGAACATCAT
>JALSLF010000191.1 GCA_026988445.1 Bacteroidales bacterium | reverse complement strand
CCCGATAAAAAGGTTTTACTACCGGATTTAGAGGCAGGTTGTTCGTTGGCAGATTCAGCTCCGGCAGATGAGTTTGAAAAATTTGTAAAGGAACATCCCGAGCACCTGGTTATCACCTACGTTAATACCACCGCTGAAATTAAGGCATTAAGCGATATTACCTGCACATCGTCAAATGCAAAACAAATTGTTGAAAGTTTAGATGAAAATCAAAAAATTATATTTGCTCCGGATAAAAACCTCGGGAATTATATCAACAGCGTTACCGGAAGAAATATGCTTTTATGGGACGGCGAATGCCATGTTCATGACCAATTCTCGTTAGAAGGTATTTTAAAACTGAAAAAAGAACATCCGGAAGCAAAAATAATTGCGCACCCTGAAAGCAGAAAGCCCATTTTATTAGTAGCCGAACACGTAGGTTCAACTTCATCTTTATTAAAATATACGCAAACCGATGATGCTAAAGAATATATTGTGGTTACCGAATCGGGAATTTTGCACGAAATGAAATTAAAAAACCCCGAAAAAACCTTTTATATAGCTCCATCAGATAATGCCGAATGCATGTGTAGCGATTGTAATTTTATGAAATTGAATAGTTTAGAAAAAATTTATCATTGCCTGTTAAACGAAACAAATGAAATTAAATTAGATAAAAACATAAGCCAAAAAGCAAAAAAACCGATTGTACGTATGTTGGAAATTTCGAAAGAATTAGGTTTATAGATTTTATTAAAATAGCCTAATAAAACATTAAGATATTAAGAATTACAGATATTAAAATAATTTATTATCTTTGTCCTCAAAATCATTATTTTATGCTTTCAAACACGTGTAAATATGCCATTAGAGCTGTTTTGTACCTTGCTATAAACGAAGATGGTAAGAAAATAGGCATTAAACGCATTTCGGAAGATTTAGAAATGCCTACCCCATTTTTGGGTAAAATTTTACAAGTTTTATCAAAAAATAAATTATTAAATTCAACCAAAGGACCTCATGGCGGTTTTAGCTTAGGCAAAGATGCTCATGATATTAGTTTGCTTGATATAGTTGAAATAATTGACGGGCTGGATTTTTTCCATAATTGTGTAATTGGCGTACGCATATGTGAGGATGATCCGGAAAAGAAAAAATTATGTCCTTTTCATAACGAATTAGACCCCCTACGCGATAAACTATATTCACAGTTTAAATCATTGAGTATCGGACAATTCAGAGATGGTTTAAAGGATATTAATGTGGTTTTAAATTTGTAAAATATTTTTTATAAATATACCAGGCTGCAAATGCACCAATTGTATTTGCCAATATATCAAATAATTCCAAACTTCGATAGGTAGTTAATGCATATTGCAAAAATTCCATTAAAACACCATATACTATTGCGATAAACAAGGGAAGCAATTGTTTTTTTTTCATTTTATACTCACTCATTAACAAAAAAGTAAAAATTGCATAAACCCCGATATGTGCAATTTTATCACTGTAAGGAAAAAATAATTCATTTACCAATTCATTATCGTTTAAATTTGCCAGACTTAAATACAAAATGAGCAGTGCCCATAAGATACTTTTAGTATATTTTATTATAAAACACCGATTTTTAAACACTTTCATATTACCACATCATATTTATTGCAAATATATTGATAATTTGGTATCTTAGGCAGATAGAAATTAGATAATTGATATTAATAAACTTCAAATCGTCCGACAGGACATTTGATCCTTTTGATTTGGTTATTGGTATACTAGTTAATTGGAAATTGGTTAATTCGTAATTAATTGATTAATAACATAGCTTTTGCAAGCAAAGAAATAGTAAATACAGCCACAGATTCGCCGGTAGTCGGACAAGTACGCACGGAGGAAAAATACAATAGTAATCAATATTAAACTCATAAAGAATGATTTAATATTAAATTGAACAACAAAATATAAAAATACAGCACTATGAATTATAGAATGTCAGCACAAGAACTTATTGAAAGCTTAAAAAAAGAACCCATAAATACTTGGTTTGATTTAAGTTTATTTATTGATCGCTTTCGCGAAGCCAAAAATTTAGATAAAGAATATTTTACCGGAAGTTTTGAAGATTATAAAAAATATCTTCAAAACTCGGGAATTGCATTTTTAACGTTCTATTATTCGGTAGATGGAGTTACTATTGAAGTAGAAAAATATGCAAAAATTTTTAGAAACCTGTTTAATACAAAAATTCATTATATAGCCGGAGCATTTTATCCCGAAAGTAAACAACTGATTCATCCTGATACTCAAAAATTTGAAATACCGGAATGTAATGGTTTTGATGATTGGAAGTTCTATAATGATTTTTTTCATACAAAATTAGAGCGGGGCGGTGAACGCTATAACAGTTTGATTATTGAATTTTGGCAAGAAGTATTGGATATTGTTGAAAAACTGGCTAATTATATTGAACAAAACAATATTGCAATGCTGTATTTGCTAAATGTTTGCTCTAATCCGGGCAATGTATCATATTGTTTGGCAAATATTTTAGTATCCGAATTTATGGGTATTCCGGTAATTAACAACAGCCATGATTTTTATTGGGAAGGTGGCAACAGCGAAGTAGATAAACGCATTAAACATTTGCCCGACGGACCGCGTGATTTCTTTTTTACAAACAGTCATATTGGCGAATTTTTTACACTTTTAGAAAATCTATTCCCTTGGCAATCAAAAATTTGGATGAGTATTCAAATTAATCGCCGGCAATCGGAACATGTGATTAACATAAACGGACACAATCCGGCAAATGTTTTGGAAATAGGAACTGCGGTTGATTTAGATAAATACTCAAACAATACCAAACGTAAAAAATTAGAAACCTTAGTTCAATTTGAAAAGGTTTTTAGCAAAAACAGCAGGCGTTTAGTAGCTTATTCGGTAGATGGAGTTATTGAAAATGAGTTGGTTGATATGGACGATCCCCATCCAATACTCTTAGGAAACAAAACCAAAGTATTTAAAAATTTTGTTGATGAAAATATTATTTTTCTACAGCCCACACGTATTGTATCGCGAAAGCGAATTGAAGTAGGTTTTCGCTTGGTGAAAGAACTATTTGAATCGAAACGTTTTTTGAATAAATTTCAAGAATCACCCAATTTAAAACT
>JALSLF010000190.1 GCA_026988445.1 Bacteroidales bacterium | reverse complement strand
CATTGTCGGCTGGTGCAGGCAGCATAATAGATGCTTATTCAACAAGTACTTTGATAAATAATCTGGGTGCAGGAACCAATGTTTTTCGTTGGACAATTAGCTATAACGGCTGTACTGATTTTGATGAGGTTAATTTAATAAATAATTCTTTTACGGTTAAAGCCGGGATTGATCAACCTTTATGTGCTGATAGCACTACTCTTAATGCCGATGCTATTACCGGTGGTTACTGGACTTTGGTTTCAGGTTCCGGTGTTATCCAGAATAGTTTGTCGAATACTTCAGCTGTTACAAATTTAGGACAAGGAGCTAATACGTTTAGATGGACAGCTGTTCAAGGAACTTGTTCTGCAAGCGATGATGTTATTATTTCTAATAACAGTGTAACACCTCCATCGGTACTTGGAGGTGGTGAATATTGTACTGCGGATGGAATCACTATAACAGGAGATATCCCAACAGGAACGCAAACAGGCTTATGGACGCTCACCGGTGGTTCAGGTACAATAGCGGTAGCAACTGATAATGTTACAACGGTCAGTGGCTTATCTAATTTAACACCTAATAAATTTACTTGGACAATTTCAGATAAAGGTTGTTCCGCTTCTGCTGAATTGACTATTATAAATAATAGTGTTACTGCTGATGCCGGCGGTAATCAAACATTATGTGCGGATAATACAAATCTTGGTGCTGCTGTTCCGGCTGTGGGTACAGGCTATTGGACAGTTACCAGTAGTACAGGCATTATTGCAAATAGTTTAGCGAATAATTCTGCTGTTACTAATCTTAACCTCGGCAATAATATATTTACCTGGACAGTTGAAAGAGGAATTTGTAGTGCATCGGATGATGTTTTGATTATAAATGATTCACCTACAACAGCTAATGCAGGTGGGGATCAAACTATTTGTTCACAAACAACTACTTTAAATGGAAATTCTCCACTTGTAGGAACAGGAAAATGGTCAACTTTAAGTTCTACTGCAATTATTGTACAACCAACTCAATTTGATACTCAAGTAACAGTAGATATAGGTTCGAGTACTCAGTTTACTTGGACAATTACAAATGGAATTTGTTCTTCGGATGATATTGTAACGATTACCAACAACTCATTTAATGTTTATGCAGGTATAGATAGAACTTTATGTACGGATACTCATGTAATGGAAGCTGATGATCCGGGAACAGGAACAGGCGCTTGGACAATTTTAAGTGGATCGGCTGTATTTTCAAATTCTGCTCAATACAATGCAACGGTTACTTCATTAGGATTAGGTGAAAATATTTTCCGTTGGACGATTACTCGTAACGGGTGTTCTGTTTATGATGATGTAAAACTTACTAATAGTACGGTTTCTGCTTCTGCAAATAATCAGTTTCTGTGTGTGGATAATACGATATTAGATGGAAACGATCCTAGTTTGATAAATTCTCAGGGCATATGGTCTGTAGTGGCTCCTGCAGGTGCTAATATCATAACTCCAACATTATTTAATAGTGCTGTAACCAATTTAACATCCGGTAAAAATTATTTAAGATGGACAGTATATAACCAAGATTGTTCAATAGAAAAAACCGTAGAAATTGAATATTATGTACCGGTAGTTAATGCAGGAGGAGATGTTCCTTTCAGATGCGATAATCAAATTCAGCTTGATGGTAATCAGCCACCGGCAACAGGTTCAGGTATATGGTCTTCTGTTAGTGGAAGTACTATTTTAGATCCAACCCTTTATAACACACAAGTTACAAATCTCGATATCGGAGATAATGTATTTAGATGGACAATTTTTGATAAAGGATGTACTAATTGGGATGAAGTGGTGATTAACAATAGTTTACCAAAGAATGACAATGGCTCTGATCAATCAGGATGTACTGAAACATTTGTGATGAATGCAGAACAACCAACAGCTACCGGTAGTGGATTATGGACCGTGGTTTCTAGTTCAGGAACAGTAGTTTTTGCTGATAATACCTTATATTCAACTATTGTTACAGTACCTTCAGGTAATAACATATTAAAATGGACGATTACCGATAACGGTTGTTCTAATGAGAAAACTTTTAATATTACAAATAATTTACCAAATGCAATTGCTAGTAATGGTGATACTCTTAAGGTTTGTCGAGATGAAGTTCAATTATCAGGTAGTCAGCCGGGAGTTGGTGAGAGTGGAGTTTGGACAATTGACGGAGGTATAATATCTGAAGTGTTTGATAATGCAAGTATTTATAATCCAATTGTAAGTAATCTGCGCAAAGGACAGATAACATTTGTTTGGACTGTATCAAATGCTTATTGTACAGATCAAGATAGAGCTGTGGTTGTAAATAATACTCCTGTGGTTGATGCCGGCTCTGACCGTACCATTTGTGAAGACCAAATTAATTTGGCTGCCAATATTCCGGGAAGTGGTGAAAATGGTTTATGGACTATAAACAGCACTACCGTAGTTATTGATAATCCTACTTTGTATAATACACATGTTTCTAATATGGGAAATACAAACACGTTTAGATGGACTATTGATAATGGAATTTGTACAGCTTTTGATGAAGTAATTATTACTAGTAGAAATATAGATGTTTCGGCAGGATTAGCTTATCAAGAGGCTTGTGCTGATACCCTGTTTCTTGAAGCAACTGATCCTTCAACGGTTGGAAGTGGTACAGGTACCGGTTTCTGGACAGCAATTGAGGGAACTGGAACATTTGATAATGCCAGCTCATATACTACTATTGGTCGAAACTTAAGAAACTATAATAAGTTGCGTTGGACTATTGTTGATTTAGGATGTACTTATTATGATGAAATTGCATTTGTAAGCTTGTTGCCAACTAAAGCTGCTACCGGGCTTGATAAACCGGTATGTACAAACTCAACGCAAATAACCGGTTCAACACCTGATTATTCTCAAGGTGAGAGCGGCTTATGGGAAGTTGCATCAGGAACAGCTACAATTTTAGACCCAACAGCATTTCAAACAGTAGTTACTAATCTTAACTCAGGGACCAATGTTTTCAGTTGGACCATTAGCAATGCTTCTTGTAGCGACAAGGATTATATAACAATAACTAATAATCAAGTATTTGCTGATGCAGGTACTGACCAACCTACTGTTTGTGATTCTTCTGCTACGATTAGTGCCAATTTGTTAACAGGAACCGGATATTGGACAACTACCAGTCCGACAGCTACTATACAAAATAGCTTAGCTACAACTACACTGGTTGAACATTTAAGTTTTGGAGCCAATAACTTCCAGTGGATTGTTAGCAATAACGGATGTTCTGATGTTGATGAAGTTATTGTTACCAGTACTTTACCAAGAAATGTAGATGCAGGACCCGATCAGAATATTTGTACGAATGTTACGAATTTGGCCGCTAGTAATCCGGGTATCGGTACAGGTTTATGGCAAAATACCGGTGGTGCAGGTACTGTGGCAGATCCAACTGCAAACCAAACGACGGTTAGTGGTTTAGCCAATAATGAAAATAGATTTACATGGACGGTTACTGTTAATGGTTGTTCAGAAACGGATGAGATGAGCATATTTAATAACAGTATTTATGTGAATGCAGGAACTGACCAAACCATTTGTAATCAAGATACACTAGTACTTAATGGAACTATACCGGGAACAGGTGTTACTGGAACATGGTCGGTAAGAGGTGGTTCTGGTACATTTGACAACTCTTCGATATATAATACAGTTGTAAGGAATATAGCAAAAGGAATTAATACTTACCGATGGACATTGTCTGATGGAAATTGTACTAATTATGCTGAACTTACGGTTACAAATAATACACCGGATTCTGCTATAGTTGGTGGTAATCAATTTATTTGTACCGATAATACGATAATTAATGCTATTCCGGTAACTAATGGTACAGGAGAATGGTCTGTTTCAAGTGGGGCAGGAAGTATTACCAATAAGACATCTTATAATACCAGTGTTACGGGAATTAATAAAGGACCCAACACATTCACATGGACAGTTACCAAAAATGCTTGTCAATTGTCGGCAGATCTTGTGGTTACAAATAATTCAGTAGATGCTTATATTGCTGATAATACAGTAGTAATATGTACAGATACGCATACTGCAACGATTATTGGTAATGCTCCGGGAACCGGTGAAACGGGTTATTGGGTAAAACAAAATCCGGCAGATGCGGGTATTATTGTTAATTCGAACAGTAATGTTACGAATGTTACTAATCTGGCTAATGGAGATACTTATTTTACGTGGACCATAGAAAATGGATTGTGCTCTAACTCTGACGTTGTAAAAGTTACAGATAATTATTACAATACAACAGCTACTCCGGCAGGACCTAGCACTTTGTGTGTAGATTATTCACCAATTCTTGGAGGTACTCCTCCTGCAGGAGGAACCGGTAAATGGTCATCTACAGCACCAGACGTTACTTTTGATAATGATACAAAAGTATCTACTATTGTCCGTAATTTACCGGGAGGTACAAGTGCAATAACATGGACGGTAACAAAAGATGGATGCTCTGCTCCGGCTAGCTTTAATCTAATTAATAATGCCATTTATACAAGCGCAGGTGCTGATCAGATTGTGTGCACGGATTATACAACAATGAATGCTCAAGCTTTATTATCCGGAGAAACGGGTCAATGGACCGTAAATAATTCTTCGGTTATTATTACGGATACTTCTGATCCTACTACAGCAGTTAGTAATCTTATACCGGGTGCAAATACTTTCACATGGACTATTCAAGGCAATGGATGTACGGCAACGGATGAGATAATTGTTTCTGCAAATGCTTTCTCTGTTACAGCAGGAAATGATGATATTGCTTGTGGAACATCATATAATCTTGCAGCGAGTGATCCGCTTACCGGTACCGGAGCTTGGACGGTTGCTAGTGGTACAGGACGCTTTGCAAATTCAAGTAACTTTGAAACAACTGTTTATGATATGGAAAATGGTCCTAATACTTTTACTTGGACTGTTAACAGAAATGGTTGTATCGCATCTGATAATGTAACAATTACGAACAACTTGTATATTGCAGTTGCAGGAGATGATAAGCCTGTCTGCTCTGACCAAACAACAGTAAGTGCTCAACCGCTTAATCCTGTTTGGGGGGCTACCGGAATGTGGACAGCTCAAACAGGTGGTGGTGTATTTACCGACCCAACCAATGAGAGTACATTAGTTACCGGTTTAGCAGTTGGAAATAATAGATTAAGATGGACCGTTACAAAAACCGAAAGCGGTACCACTTGTACATCATATGATGAAATGATTGTTACAAATAATTCAGTAACTGCTTCTGCAGGAACCAATGAGACTACTTGTGATGACTTTACAACATTAAGTGCAACACCTCTTGATCCGGGAGCAACCGGTCTTTGGAGTGGTGGTGGTGTTACTACTACTATTGCTACGCCTACTGCTGCAACTACCTTGGTTACCGGTTTGCAGCAGGGTGTAAATACATTCTCTTGGACGGTTAATGATAAAGGATGTACAGGAACTTCTTCTGTTCAAATAACCAGCAATCATTTTGTTGCTAATGCTGGCGGTGATCAAATTGTAACAGTTAATACGGCTACAATGAATGCATTACTACCGGATGTAACGGCAACAGGTACATGGACAACTATATCGGGTAGTGGAACACCTACCAATCCGAATGATCCGAATGATGTTGTTACGGCATTAGGATATGGCGTGAATACTTTCCGTTGGTCAGTTGTTTGGAATAGTTGTCCAAGTTATGATGATGTGAATATTACTTATAATTCAATAACTGCTGATGCAGGTTCAAATCAAACTATTTGTGCTTCTTCTACCACAATGAATGCAGGTGATCCGTTCCCGGGTACAGGTACTTGGTCAGTTATTAGTGGTAGTGCTACAATTGCGGATGTGAATAATCCAAATACACAGGTTACGGATATACAGCCCGGAAGTCTTAATATTTTACGTTGGACTGTTGAAATTAGCGGATATTCCGAATATGATGATGTATCTATTTTAAATGGAGAGTTTAATATCTCTGCCGGTATTGATAAAGAAGAATGTACTAATGAAACGGTTATGACTGCCGAAGATCCGGGTTCAGGAACAGGTTCATGGTCCGTTCTTGCAGGAGGTGGAAATTTTGATGATAATTCTTTAAATATTTCACGTGTTACAAATTTGGATGAAGGGATTAACCTATTTGTTTGGTCGGTTACTAAACCAACCGGTTGTTCAAATAGTGATACAGTGCAAATTATTTATAATTTGCCGCCATCTGCTGCTTTTGAAATGGATCAGTCTGATGGTTGTTCACCGATAGATGTTACATTTACAAATACAACCACCGGAGGAAGTGTTTATTACTGGTATTTTAAAAATGACTTTAGGGTTGATTCCAGCTTAACATCTTTCACGCGTACTTATGAAGCTTCGTATAATGCTGATTCTACTTATTCTATTCAATTAGTTGCCGAATCATCTAAGGGTTGTACGGATACAGTTGTGCATACAGTTACGGTTTACAGAATTCCGCAAGTAGATTTTTCTGCAACACCAACTGCACAACTTTATCCACGCACAGAAGTATTTGTAGAGAATCTTAGTGGTAGTGGATATCCTAATTATTATTGGGATATGGGGGATGGAAATACATACCTGCATAATACTTTGGTAGAGAATTTCTCCCACTCTTATGCTACATGGGGTGAATATATTATAACATTAACCGTTTCTGAAAATAATTGTACTGATACTGTACAAGAAACAGTTATAATTTATCCACCACAACCTGAATCTACTATTAAACCGGGAGTCAGGGCACAAGGTTGTGAAGATTTATCTGTAAACTTTGAATCGTATGTAAACTATGCGGATACCTTCTATTGGGACTTTGGTGATGGTGGTTCATCTAATGAACAAAATCCAACTTATATTTACGATACCCCGGGTACTTTCATAGTTACGCTTTATGCCGGAGGTCCGGGCACCAATGATTCCTTGATTACCGTGAGAAGAGATACGGTTGTAGTATTTGAGGTGCCTATTGCTGACTTTGAGGTAATTCCGGATACGGTAATGCTTCCTGATCAACCGGTTATTTTGCATAATAATTCGATCAATGGAGATAGATATCAATGGACATTTGGTGGTGTTGGAGATGCTATTTCAACCGAGCGAAGCCCGATACATTATTATACAGATCCGGGTATTTATACCATTACTTTAGAAGTTTGGACTGAAAATGATTGTTATGATACAAAAACAATTGAAAATGCTGTGGTGGTTGAACCTGCCGGAACATTTGTATTCCCGACAGCTTTTAATCCATTCAGTAATTATGAGCCCAACAAAGTATTTAAACCTAAATATAGAGGAATTAAAGAGTATAAACTTGAAATTTATAACCGGTGGGGTGAAAAAGTATTTGAAAGTACCGATCCCGAAGTTGGTTGGGATGGATATATTGATGGTAAAATTGGAGCACAAGATGTTTATGCTTGGAAAGTAACCGGAAAATATAAAAACGGAGCACCATTTCAAGGTACCGGTGATGTTACTTTACTTCGCTAATTAGCTTGTGAGAAAGAAATAAAAGAGTAGTAGTGTTTTAACTACTACTTTTTTATTTTTCATTAATATGGTTATTTTCAAAATATTTACTTATTTTGGTACTCATTTTGATAATTGTTAATCAGATAATAATTATCTTGAGTGGAATATACTATTCATAAGTTTGTATCGTTTATATTACTAAATAAGGTAAATTAAATACGTTTTGAAAAATAGAAATCTTGTTTTACTTTTTTTTATAATTTATAGCACCGCACAGCTTTTGGGGCAAAAGGTTCAGTTTTCGCAATTTTATGCAGCTCCTTTGGTGTTGAGTCCTTCCTATACAGGAATGATTGATGGCAGTAGGATTGTTATGAATTATCGTGACCAATGGCCAAACATACCGGGCACATTTACTACTTATTCTTTTTCCTACGATCAATACTTTTCACGTATGAAGAGTGGTATCGGTTTATTGGTGGTTCGTGATGAAGCAGGGTCGGGTAACTTAAATTTGACAGATATTGGTTTGTCATATTCTTATGATATAACAATTAACCGGTTTATTCATGCACGTCCGGGAATTAAATTTAAGTATGGACAACGAGGTATTGAAATTCAAAAACTAATTTTTGGAGATCAATTGCAAATAGATGGCAATCATTCTTCAAGCTCTAATGAATATACTAATGCTCTTAGTAACACCGGATATATTGATGTAGATGCTTCGGCATTAATATATGCAAGTAAATATTGGGGAGGCTTTACGGTTGCTCATTTAATGAGGCCAAATCAATCATTAGTTGGAGTGGATAGCAGAGTTCCCATGAAATGGACCTTTTTTGGTGGATATAGGCTCCCGATAAAAGGAAATAGAAGAAGAAGCCATGAAATAACAGAGAGCGTAACTTTTTCTATGTTGTATCAATATCAAGACAAGCATGATCAGTTAGATATTGGCGCATATTGGAAAAAAATGCCTTTTACCTTAGGACTTTGGTTTAGAGGTTTACCGGTAGCCGGTATTCAACAAGGATATGAGGCAATTGATGCGGTTATTGTATTGATTGGGTTTCAGGTTTATGACTTAAAGTTTGGATATAGCTATGATTATACATTATCCGGTTTAATTGGAACAACCGGAGGCTCTCACGAAGTATCTCTGGTTTATGAATTTAATAAAAACGCCAAACTTAGAAGAAAAAAGAGACATGTTACTATTCCATGTCCTGATTTTTAATTTACTTTTTTTCTTAATTCAAAATTAGCACCTAAGTATTTTTCTCTCACTTCCGGATTGGATGCTAATTCTTCAGCAGTTCCTGATTCAAGTATTCTGCCTTCATAGAGTAAATAGGCTCTATCGGTAATGGTTAAGGTTTCATGTACATTATGGTCGGTAATTAAAATACCAATATTTTTTTCTTTCAGTTTTGCTACAATTTTCTGTATATCTTCTACGGCAATAGGGTCAACTCCCGCAAACGGTTCATCGAGTAAAATAAATTTAGGATTAATAGCCAAAGCTCTTGCTATTTCTGTTCTTCTGCGTTCACCTCCGGATAACTGTATCCCTAAACTTTTTCTAATCCGGTTTAAACCAAACTCTTCTAACAAACTTTCCACTTTTTCATTTTGTTCTTTTTTTGAAAGTTTGGTCATTTCCAAAACAGCTTTAATATTATCTTCAACACTTAGTTTTCTGAAAACGGATGATTCTTGTGGAAGATAACCAATTCCTTTTTGAGCACGTTTATACATGGGTAGTTTGGTAATTTCCATATCATCAAGCAATACTTTTCCCGAATTTGGTTTTATTAAACCTACAATCATATAAAAAGAGGTGGTTTTACCTGCACCGTTTGGTCCCAAAAGTCCTACAATTTCGCCTTGCTTTACACTTATATTTACACCTTTAACAACTGTTCGTTTGCCATAAATCTTTATAATATCTTGTGTATATAATTCCATAAGCTAACTAATTCTTTATTAAGATACTCTGTTATACTAACATGCTTTGGTCTTTTGCATAAATACGCTTTGATATTTTTATGCCAACTTCATATAAAATTACCAAAGGTAAAGCAACCAGTATTTGGCTAAAAACATCAGGTGGTGTAATAATAGCCGATAAAGCAAGGATAATTACTAAGGAGTGTCTTCTGTATTTTTTTAAAATATCCGGTGTTATCAGTCCTGCTTTGCTTAAAAAATAAATAACAATGGGTAATTCAAATATAATTCCTGCTGCTAGTACTACAGAGGTGATGGTCGAAATATATGAGCCTAAATTAATCTGATTAAGTACTTGATCACTTACGTTATAACTGCCTAAGAAATGGACAGATAACGGAACAATAATATAATACCCGAACAAAACACCCAGGAAAAAAAGTAATGAACTAAAAAAAACAGCTCCTCTGGCAACTTGTTTTTCTTCTGAATATAAAGCCGGCTTAATAAAACTCCACATTTCCCAAAAGATATAAGGGAATGCAACTACAAATCCGGCAACTAATGAAACCATGATGTGCGTTGAAAATTGTCCGGCCATTTTTATGTTAATAATCTGAAATGGCTTAGAATTTATACACAGGGTTTTTATATTAATCATATTTCCAAATTCGCAAAGTATCCTATTTGTAAAAAATTCTGGTGTTTTTGGAGCTAAAATTACCGTATCAAAAATAAACCCGTGAAAAATAAAGGCTAATACAGCTAATACTATTATTGCAATAAATGATCGAATTAAATGCCATCTTAATACTTCAAGATGGTCTAAAAAGCCCATTTCTTCTTCTATATTATCTTTTTCACTCTGCATTATGCGAAAATATTTTGAATATTAATAATCTATTTTTACTTTTAAAAATTCTGTTTAAACAAACAAATATCAAAATTTAAAAATATTTTTCAATAAAGTTTTTTCAAATTGATATATATTTACTAAATTTAGCTTACAAATATATATAATTCTGGTCATAGAAACTTATTGTGAAAAATAATATTATTATTTAGCAAAATAACAGGACTATAGTTATATTTGCAAACTTTTTTTTAATAGCTTGATATAAAAGGAAATAGGTGTAAAAAATGGCAGTAGAGAAAGACGTAAAATTAGAACATTATTTAAAAAAGTATTTTGGATTTGATAAATTCAAAGGAAAGCAAGAAGAAGCCATTCGTAATGTTTTGAACGGTAAAGATGGCTTTGTATTGATGCCTACGGGTGGCGGGAAATCATTGATTTACCAGTTACCGGCATTAATAATGGAAGGGACAGCTATCATTATATCGCCATTAATTGCTTTGATGAAAAATCAGGTGGATGCAATGAGAAGTTTTGGCGAAGAAGATGGGGTTGCTCATTTTTTAAATTCTTCTTTGTCAAAAGCGCAAATAATTCAAGTTAAAGAAGATATCTTATCGGGCAAAACCAAATTATTGTATGTAGCTCCTGAGTCATTGACAAAACAAGATACTATTGATTTTTTGCAGCAAGTAAAAATTTCATTTTATGCCGTAGATGAAGCACATTGTATTTCGGAATGGGGACATGATTTTAGACCTGAATATCGTAAAATACGCCCTATTATTGAAGAAATCAGTATTGCTCCGGTAATAGCATTGACCGCAACCGCAACTCCAAAGGTTCAGCACGATATACAAAAAAACCTGGGCATGCTTGATGCAAACGTATTTAAATCTTCTTTTTTCCGCCCGAATTTGTATTATGAAGTGCGTCCAAAAATTAATCCTGAAAAGCAAATTATTCGTTTTGTTAAGGAAAATGAGGGTAAATCAGGTATAATTTATTGTTTAAGCCGTAAAAAAGTTGAAGAATTAGCCCAAACTCTTGTTGTAAATGGTATAAAAGCATTACCCTACCATGCAGGTATGGATTCTGCCACTCGCTCTAAAAATCAGGATATGTTTTTGATGGAAGAGGTGGATGTAATTGTTGCTACCATTGCTTTTGGAATGGGAATCGATAAACCGGATGTACGTTTTGTTATTCATTATGAAATACCCAAAAGTTTAGAGGGCTATTATCAGGAAACAGGACGTGCCGGACGCGACGGGGGAGAAGGAAAATGTATTACTTTTTATAGTTATAAAGATATTCAAAAGTTGGAAAAGTTTATGCAAGGCAAACCGGTAGCTGAGCAAGAAATCGGCAAGCAGCTTTTATTAGAAACGGTAGCTTATGCTGAATCCTCGGTATGCCGTCCTAAGTTACTCTTGAACTATTTCGGTGAAACTATGGAAGAGCCTTGCGGTAACTGTGATAATTGTTTAAACCCAAAAGAGCAGTTTGAAGGAAAAGACTTTGTGCTTACTGTATTAAAAGTAATTGAAGAGGTTAAGGAAATGTATAAATCAGATCATGTGGCGAATATTCTTACTGGTAATTCTAATGCTGCTGTTAAATCGTACAAACATGATAAGCTTGAAATATTTGGAATAGGTAAAGAGCAGGATATAAAATTTTGGAACGGGGTTATTCGTCAAGCATTAGTGGCACGACTGATTGAAAAGGATATTGAAAATTACGGTTTGCTTAAAATTACAGAGAAAGGGCGTGAGTTTATGAAATCACCTTACTCTATTAAATTAAGTAAAGACCATAATTATGATGAATTGGAAAAAGAAACGCCAACAGGAGCCGGTAGCGGAGGAGGTGCTGCAGACCCTACGCTTTTTAAAATGTTGAAAGATTTAAGGCGTAAAGTATCTAAACAGAAAGGAGTTCCGCCTTTTGTAATTTTCCAAGACCCTTCTTTAGAAGACATGTCAATACAGTATCCGATTACCATAGATGAACTCAAACAAATTGTAGGAGTGGGTACGGGTAAAGCAATGCGTTATGGTAAAGAGTTTATTGAACTTATAAAACGCTATGTGGATGAGAATGAAATTGAGCGTCCCCAGGATATGGTTGTAAAGTCAGTGGTTAATAAATCGGTAAATAAGGTATATATAATACAAAGTATTGACCGGAAAATTTCTTTAACCGATATTGCCGAATCTAAAAGAATTGAAATGAGTGAGCTTTTAACAGAAATTGAGGCTATTGTAAACTCCGGAACCAAAATAAATTTGGACTATTATATTAACGAAATTTTAGACGAAGAGCATCAAGAAGAAGTATATGATTATTTCAGGGAAGCCGAAACAGAATCGGTTAGTGATGCACTGGCTGAGTTAGGCGAAGATGAGTATAGTGAAGACGATATTCGATTGATGCGTATAAAATTTATGTCTGAAATGGGGAATTAATACTCCCCGCTTTTCTTTTTTAGCTAATTACTAACCGGAGTTTGTTACTTTATGTTTAAAAAACTTTCATTTCGACTTTCCTTTTTTTTAGTTATTCTGTTAGGTACCATTGTCAGTATTTTTACCGGATATCTGGTAAATGATCGCTCAAAACAATTAAAAGAGATGATGCTGCAAAAAGGGATAGCTGCGGCTCAAACGGGTGCAAAAGTAATGAGCGAGTTACTTGACAATGTAGTTGAACATAATATTTATACTCTGGAAGACTTGTTTAATGATAGTTTAGTCCCAATAGATTTTCCTGATTCGGTACTCATAAAATATAAAGCTGCAGGTATAAGCACCGGGCAAATTGCCAATATTCAAAAATATCATTATAAAACAGGATTAGACAAGCTTTTGGATACGCTTGTAGTTGCCATACAAGATGAGTTTTTTAAAGACCCCGAAGTTGAGTTCGCTGTTCTTTGTGATAATCAGGGATATACTCCTGTGCATAATACGGTTTATAACTTTCCTTTAACGGGTAATTATGAAGAAGATAATTTAAGCAGTCGTTCAAAAAGAGTTTATTACGATAAAAACGCTGCCCAAAACGATACTGCTGCTTACATTTTGGAAGTATATCATCGGGATACCGGTGAGGAAATGTGGAAAATGTCTTCACCCGTTTTTGTAAAAGGGAAGCACTGGGGGTCTTTTCGTATTGGTTTCTCAATGCGAAAAACAGAGGAAGCAGTAAGTAGTTTAAAAAAGCGACTTATTTTAATGATGAGTATTTTGCTTTTAATAACGGTTGTTTTGCTTAATCGGGTTACTGCATTTATGATGAAACCCTTGGACTATTTACATAAAGGAGTTGAAAGACTTGCCAAAGGAGATTTATCGTATAAAATAAAAATACGCTCGAAAGATGAAATTGGTGATTTGGCAAAAGCATTTAATAAAATGACCGCCGACCTTAATGAATATATTGTCAATTTAAAAGAAACTACTGCTGCCAAAGAACGTATTCAAAGTGAGCTAAATGTGGGTAAAGAAATTCAACGTAGAATGTTACCCCATGTTTTTCCACCATTCCCTGACAGGACTGAGTTTGATGTTTTTGCAATTATGGAGCCTGCAAAAGAAGTTGCCGGCGATTTTTACGATTTCTTTTTTATCGATGAAAAACATTTTTGCTTTATTATTTCCGATGTTTCAGGTAAAGGAGTGCCTTCGGCTTTATTTATGGTGATTACCAAAACTTTGTTGCAGGCTGAGGCACAACGCAAATATGCTTTAAACGAAGTTGTGGCAAATGTGAATAATGCATTGGCAAAAAATAACGATACGGCTATGTTTGCCACTACATTTGTTGGTTTGCTTGATGTTACCACAGGTGATTTGCAAATTGTTAATGCAGGACATAATCCGCCAATTATTGGAAACGATAAAAGCGAATATAATTATATTTCAGTAAATCAAAATATTGCATTAGGAATCTTCGAGGACTTTAAATTTACAGCTAATCAAATAAAAATAAAGCCCGGAGATAAAATCTTACTTTATACCGATGGAATAACGGAGGCTTTTAATGAGGCAGGTGAACAGTTCTCCGAAGAACGCTTATTGGAGATTATGAATAATTCAAAAAGTGAAACAAGCGAGCAATTGGTCATGAATATCCGTCAAGAAATCAAAAAATTTGTGAAAAATGCGGAACAATCTGATGATATTACTATATTAGCAGTATCCTTTCATGGAAATAATATAAGCTAAAACTTTATACCTATGTTAAGAAATAAAATAATTAATATTAAAAGCCGTACCAGTGGTATGGAAATTATGAATGAGCAACTTGCACGTTTAGTTAAAGATTGGGAAATTGCCGATGACGTTGCATTTAGTATGAACCTTGCGCTTGAGGAGATTGTTACCAATATTATTGATTACGGATATAAAGGTGTAGAAGATTATGATATTATCATTCGTTTTACACTTGAAAAACATAGGTTACGCATTCAAATAAAAGATAATGCGCCTGAATTTAACCCTCTGGATGTTAAAGATCCTGATGATTTGGACAAACCACTTGAAGAAAGAAATGTTGGAGGATTAGGCATTCATTTGGTTAAAAAGTTTACCGATAACTTTTCGTATAGAAGAAGCAATGGAAAAAATATTGTTACTTTAACAAAAAATTTAGACTAATGGAGATTACTGAAAAAAAAACAGATAAAGCGATTATTGCTGAAATAAATGGACGTATTGATGCCGTTACAACATCAGATGCCGAACAATATCTTAATTCATTGGTTGATAATAACGAAACCAATATTATTATTGATTGTAAAAATTTGGATTATATCAATAGTTCGGGTTTGCGTATTTTAATTATGAATCTGAAAAAACAAACTGCACGAAATAAAAAACTCTTGCTGTGTAATTTACAAAATAATATTAAAGATGTTTTTAAATTTTCCGGTTTTACCAATTTGTTTGATGTAGAATTAGATTTAGACCAAGCTTTGCAACTTGTATAGTACTGCCTTAAACACCATTTATGGAAATTTTAAATATTGAAGGCATAAGTAAAACTTATGGAGCAAATATTGCTGTTAAAAACTTAAGCCTGAAAATTAATGCAGGTGAAGTGTATGGTATTCTTGGGCCAAATGGTAGCGGTAAAACAACTACGCTTGGAATAATTCTCGGTGTTATTCGTCCCGATTCAGGATTCTATGAATGGAATCAAAAAATTAATTCGCTTGGCGCATTGCTCGAAACGCCAAACTTTTATCCTTACCTTAGTTTACAACAAAATTTGGAAATTACCGCTTTAATAAAACAAGTTGATTTTTCTGAAATTGATGTAGTTTTAGAAAAATTAGCCTTGTTGGACAGAAAACACTCTAAATATTACAGCCTTTCGTTGGGAATGAAACAGCGCCTTGCTTTAGCCAATGTGCTGCTTGGTAATCCGCAGGTATTGGTTTTGGATGAGCCTACCAACGGATTAGACCCGCAAGGAATAGCAGATGTTCGGCAAATTATTATTGATGAAGCGAAAACAGGGAAAACTATTATTTTAGCATCGCATTTACTTGATGAGGTTGAAAAAACCTGTACCCATGTGGCAGTTTTAAAAAAGGGGGAAGTGATAAAAAAAGGCGCAATAAACGAATTGCTAAAAGTTAAGCGTAGCTTAATTGTGTCATCAGATGAAAATGAACGTTTATTTGAATTATTGGTGCGTTCCGGTTTATTTGAAAAAGTAGATAAAAAAGAAGACCTTATTTATATAGATTTAGGCGATAATATGAATTCAAAAGATGTAAATGAATTTGCTTTTAAGCATAATATCGTACTTACCCGTTTTGAAATGCATGAAAAATCATTAGAAACAGAATTTTTAAAAATGGTAAAATGAACCGCTTATTACAAATAGAGCTTGTTAAATTAAAATATTACCCTACTTTCTGGATTTTAACAGGAATTGCATTTGGCTTTTATGTTTTAATTCTTTACGCTGCCACACAAATTAATTTTGATATTAAAGGAATTGATTTACATGTTTATTTTCGATTTCCGGTTGTTTGGCAAAGCATTGCCTACTATTCAAGCTGGTTTAATTTACTATTGGCACTTTTAATTATTATTTTGACAGGAAACGATTTTGTTTTTCGCACTATTCGTCAGCATGTAATTGATGGTTTGAATAAACAAGAAATTTTTATTTCCAAATTGCAAATGGTATTTTTATTTGCAGTAGTTGCATTTGCTGTGAACTTTTTTTCCGGATTTTTTGTCGGAAGTATTTTTACTGACGGATACAGTCAAGTTTTTAATGATATTTATTTTGTCGCCTTGTATTTTATCAATGTATTGGGTATTATGTCAATTGCATTGCTTATTAGTGTTTTATTAAAAAATATTGCAGCTTCAATAGTTGTTTTTATCGGAATGTATATTTTTGAATTAATTCTTCGTGGATATTTTGCTTTAATGAGTTTGAATTTCGGACAGTTTTTACCTTTTAAAGTATTTTCAAATTTGTGTTCTGCGCCTTCTTTAAAGAAAATGATTAGCGACCCTGTGATAAAGCAATCAATAGAACAGTCTATGCAAACTGCTTCTGCTTGGGAAATGCCGTTGGGGATAAATGTAAGCCTTTCTATTTTTTATATTGCCGGATTTTTTTATTTGAGCTATTATCTTTTGCAAAAAAGAGATTTGTAAATGAACTTTTCCGTAAAAATACAAGATTTTTTAAAAAAAATTCTTCCTTCACCGTTTAGTATTGCCGTTTTATTAACGATACTAAGTTTTTTGCTTGCATTTTTCTTAACAAATCCAAATACAGCTTCTTTTTCATTTGCTTATGATATTGTTGGTTTTTGGGAGAAAGGTTTTTGGGAATTGCTGGCATTCTCTACCCAAATGATACTCATACTTGTTTTGGGACATACCTTAGCACTAGCCCCCATTATAAATAAATTTATTAGCCTATTGGTAGATTACTGCAATACGAATGCAAAAGCTGCGCTCATTGTTACCGCCTTAACCGTTGTGTTTAGCCTTTTAAATTGGGGTTTGGGCTTGATTTTCGGGGCGATATTGGCGCGTAAAGTAGGAGAAATGGCAAAAAAGAAAGAATTAAACTTGAATTATCCTTTAATCGGCGCAGCGGGATATTCCGGCTTAATGGTGTGGCACGGCGGATTTTCCGGTTCTGCACCTTTGAAGATAGCGGAAAAAGAACATTTCTTATCGGCATCTATTGGGCAGGTACCTATTAGTGAAACAATTTTGTCGCCAATGAATATTTCGGTTGCAATTACTTTAATGATTGTTTTACCAATCGCTATGTATTTTTTGGCAAAAAAAAGCGGAACCAATAGTTTTGTTCTACCGGCAAATAATATTACTAAAGTTACAAATCAGAATATTGAGCCTGCCGGAGTTGAAAAATTGGATTATTCAAAAATTTTTGCCCGTACTTTTGCATTGTTATTCATTATACCTTCTGTTTATAAAATTATCAATGCGCAAGATTTAACTTTCTTGAATCTCAATTATATCAATTTCTTGCTTTTTGGTTTAGCTTTATTTTTTCATTCTACAGTTAAAAATTTTCTTGATGCGGTAAACAAAGCCATTGGAGGAAGTGCAGGCATATTAATTCAATTTCCTATGTATGCCGGCATTATGGGAATTATGAAATATTCGGGTTTAAGCATACTATTTACTGATTTTTTTATTGATTTATCCAACAGTTCTATTTTTCCTGTTTATACTTTAATAAGTGCCGGAATTGTTAATATTTTTGTACCCAGTGGTGGCGGGCAATGGATTGTGCAAGGACCTGTAATAATAGAAGCTGCAAAACAATTAAATGTACCGGTTGCAAAGGCGGTTATGGCACTTGCATACGGCGATCAACTTACAAATATGCTTCAGCCGTTTTGGGCATTACCCTTGTTGGGAATAACAGGTCTTAAAGCAAAAGAGTTGATTCCTTATACCTTATTTTTAATGGGGATTGGCTTCCTGATATTTGTATCGGCATTATTAATATTTTAATTTTTTGGCATAAGTATTGACTAATAGGCAAGGCATCATAAATAAGATGTTTTTTAGTTAAAAATACCTGACAATATGTCTGTGTAGTGTATTCGTGTTGTCAAAATTTCATTAATCATGTAATTATTACAGGATTTTATAAAAGTAAGGAGCTTATGTATTTCAAAAAAGATAATAAAAAAGAAATTATAATATCAGGCATGATGGATATGGATTCGGATTTTATTCCAATTTTATCGGATGGTGATAATGAAAGCATTGACGACAAAGAAATGCCGGAGGTGTTGCCCATTTTACCGCTAAAAAATACGGTTCTGTTTTCCGGAATAATTGTTCCTATTTCAGTGGGTAGGAAAAAATCATTGAAACTAATAAAATCGGTTTATAAAAAGAATCGTATTGTTGGGATACTGACCCAAAAAGACAGTAAAATTGACGATCCAAAGCCCGAGGATTTATACCGTGTAGGAACTTTGGCGCAGATTATTAAAGTTTTGGAAATGCCCGATGGTTCTACCACGGTTGTTATTCAAGGTTTTAAACGTTTTGTTGCTACTGAATTTACAAAAGAAAGACCGTATTTACATGCACGAGTACAAGAGTTACCCGATATTTTACCACCCGAGAATGATGCTGAATTTGATGCTATTACAGCATCTTTAAAAGATTTATCCATTCGTATTATAGAACTTTCAACACATATTCCGCAAGAAGCGGTTTTTGCTTTAAAAAATATTGAAAACCCGCGTTTTCTAATTAATTTTATTTGTTCAAACAGCGATATTCCGGCAGCAGATAAGCAAAAATTGCTTGAAACAGATGAATTAAAGCTCAGAGCTGAAAACTTACTGCAACTTTTGAGTCTTGAAGTTCAAAAGCTGGAGCTTAAAGACGATATACAGAACAAAGTTAAATCGGATATTGAACAGCAGCAAAAAGAGTATTTTTTGCATCAACAAATGAAGGCAATCCAGAATGAGTTAGGAACTGATCCTGTGGATTTGCAAATTGAAGAATTACGAAAAAAAGCCGAAGGCAAAAAATGGTCGAAAGAAGTTGCAGAAGTATTTGAAAAAGAAATTTTAAAACT
>JALSLF010000189.1 GCA_026988445.1 Bacteroidales bacterium | reverse complement strand
ACGTAAGTCCAAATTATTGGTACATAGATACTACTTTGGGCGGAGCTTACGGATTTAATACGGAAACCGGACCCGGACCTCAAGTACCACCTTTGGAAAGTATCAAAAAAATGATTCCTGAAAATGATTTATGGCCACCTAATAATGATATGTGGAATTATCATGCCGGACGAAATGAATTTCAAACTTTAAACCGATACTTAAAAGCTTTTAATGCAAGATACGGAGCAGCTAAAAACGTTGAAGATTTTGCTTTCAGGTCGCAAATGTCTAATTACGAAGCCATTAGAGCTATGTTTGAAGCTTTTGAACTAAACAGATACAACACTACAGGAATAATTCAATGGATGTTTAATTCAGCTTGGCCCGAAACTTTTTGGCAACTTTTTGATTGGTACTTAATGCCAAACGGTGCTTTTTACGGAACAAAAAAAGCCTGTCAACCCTTAAATTTAATATACAATTATAAAAATCATGCTGTTTATCTTGCAAACAATTACAAGCAAGCTTTTGATAGTTTAAATGTTGAAGTAAAAGTTTATAATATCAACTCAAAAGAAATCTATGCAAAAAAATTAGAACTTAAAATTGATGAAAACATATCTAATAAAGTCTTAGAACTTAATAATTTGAATAATTTAACAGATGTTTATTTCCTTGATTTAAAACTAAAAGATAAAAACGGTAAAGAAATCAGCAGTAATTTTTATTGGCTTTCAACAAAAGAAGATGTTCTTGATTTTGAAAATTCAGACTGGTTTATTACACCCAATAAAAGCTATGCCGATTTTACTTCTTTAAACTCGATGCCGAAAACAAAGATTGAAACAGATTATATGTTCTCGGGAAACGGAAATAAAAAATCACTAAGTGTTCATTTAATAAATAATACTGATAAAATTGCATTTTTTATAGAGTTGCAATTAAAAAATTCGGAAACCGGTAAATCTATTCTGCCCATATTTTGGAGCGATAATTATATAACATTACTTCCGGGCGAAAGTAAAACCATAACCGCCGATTTTGAGACAGAATTTAATACAAATAAATTAACATTTAGCTATAAAGGTTTAAACATAGAATAAAAATCTAAAAAATTTTATTATGAAACGAAACTACGGAATTGTTATATTAATATTTGTTACTTTTTTTATTATTTCATTTTTAACAAATATTTTGGGGGCATTAAACCCGAGTGTATCAAAAAGCTTTGATTTAACCGAAACCATGGCCGGTTTTCTACCGTTCTCATTTTTTATTGCTTACGGAGTAATGTCAATTCCTTCCGGTGTAATCCTTGAACGATACGGCGCAAAAAAAATGATGCTTGCTGCTTTTGTTTTGGCATTTATTGCTTCAATACTTTTTGCAGGACTTCCTTCTTTTGGCTTATTTCTGTTTTCACTTTTTACTATTGGAACAGGAATGGCAATATTACAAGTAGTAATAAATCCTTTATTGCGCGTAGCCGGCGGCGAAGAGCATTATGCATTTAATTCTGTAATTGCTCAATTAATATTCGGAGCTGCTTCTTTTGTCAGCCCGCAAGTATATTCGTGGTTGGTTACCGGAATTGCAAAAGAACCTGTACAACAGGGTGCATTTATCAGTTTTATTGCAAAATTTGTTCCTTCCGGTTTATCATGGGTTTCCATTTACTGGATTTTTGCAATTTTAAGTTTATTAATGCTGGTACTCATATTTATACCCAAATTTCCGAAAGTAGAATTAGCCGATGACGAAAAAGCCGGAACTAAAGAAAGTTATTTAGAACTCTTTAAAAACAAGTTTGTAATTCTGTATTTTCTTGGAATTTTCGCCTACGTAGGTACCGAACAAGGTATTTCTTATTGGATGAGTAAGTTTTTACAAACTTATCACGGTTTTGATTACGAAACCGTGGGTGCCAATGCAGTTGGTAATTTTTGGGGCTTAATGACCATAGGCGGTATTTTAGGTTTAGTGCTTTTAAAAATTATGGATAGTAAAATTGTATTAAAATTATTTACCCTTGCTGCAATTATTAGTTTAGCAGTTGCTCTGTGGGGCAGTGCTAAAACTGCATTATATGCATTTCAAATAAGTGGTTTTTTCCTTTCGGTAATGTATCCGATAATTATCTCATTAGCTTTAAATTCGGTTAGCAAACATCATGGTTCTTTTGCAGGAATACTTATGACCGGTATTATGGGGGGGGCAGTGGTGCAATTACTCATCGGCTTTATTAGCGATTTTACCGATTTAAAAACCGGAATGATGTTCAATTTCATAACATTAGCTTATATTTTAAGTATAGGATTTTGGGCAAAACCTATTATTTCAAATAAAACAATCAATTTAAAAAAGAAACAAAACTAAACATGTATTTATCCAATGATAACAAACTTATAGGTATAGATCTTGGAGGTACCAAGATACAAGCAGGCTTGGTTAAAGGGAATAATCTTTTGAAAACTATTTACCGTTTAATACCTGCAAAAACCGAAAACCAAAATGAGATTATTGACATTGTATCTGAATTAATTTCTGAGCTAATTGAAAAAGATGTTGCGGGTATCGGAATTGGTGTTCCAAGCCTTGTAGATAGAGAAAAAGGGATAATTTACAATGTGCAAAATATTCCTTCTTGGAAAAATGTACCGCTTGCAGCTATTTTGGAAAAACGATTTAATGTTCCCGTATATTTAGATAATGATGCAAATTGCTTTGCATTAGGAGAATACAAATTCGGAGCAGGACGAGGCTGCGAAAATTTTGTGGGGCTAACCCTTGGTACCGGAATGGGTGCAGGTATTATAACCGAAGGTCACTTACTGAAAGATGCCAATTGCGGTTCAGGCGAATTTGGTTCCATACCCTACAAAGAAAGTATTTATGAAGATTATTGCAGCGGTAAATTTTTTAAAAGTTTTTACAATGAAAACGGTGAACAACTATTCAAAAAAGCAGAAAAAGGCGATACATTAGCAATACAAGCATTTAATGAATTTGGTAAACATCTCGGAAACGCCATTAAAACAATCATGTTTGCCGTTGACCCTAACAAAATAATTATAGGCGGCTCTGTTGCGCATTCAAAAAAATATTTTGAAAAATCATTATATGATAATTTAAATACATTTCCTTATCCTGAATCACTTGAAAAGCTGGAAATTATATTTACAGAAACATCGAATATTGCTATATTTGGAGCTGCATCACTTTATTACGACAGAATAAAGGTGTGAAAAAACTAAAATATTATGGAAAAAATAAAAAACAGTGCAATAATAGGTGTTTCACTTGGGGGGAAAAAGCTTTTAGCAGGGAAAGTTCAAAACGGAAATCTTATTAAAAGTAATTCCTATACAATTAACAATAAAGGCAGTGAAGAAGAAGTTTTGAACGATGTAATTAATTCAATATCAGAAGTTTTTGATAAAGAAACTGCCGGAATAGGTATTGGTGTACCCAGTTTAGTAGATGTAAACCAAGGCATTGTATATAAAGTCCAAAAAATTCCGGCATGGCGCGAAGTACATTTAAAAGGAATTCTGGAAAGTCGCTTTGGAGTACCGGTTTATGTAAATAATGATGCTAATTGTTTTGCCATTGGTGAAAAATACTTTGGGCAAGCAAAAGATTTTGAAAATGTAATAGGCTTGATTCTGGGAGCTGGTGTGGGTGCAGGAATAATATTTAAAGGGCATCTGTATTCGGGCACTAACTGTGGTGCCGGAGAGTTTGGTTCGGTACCTTATCGCGATCACGACTTTGAATATTATTGCTCGGAGAGTTATTTTGAGGAGAAATATGGAATTAAATACGATGTTTTGCTTAAAAGAGCAGCAAAAAAAGACAAAATTGCTTTAGCAATATTTGAACAATATGGTTTTGATTTAGGAAATCTGATAAAAGTAATTCTTTTTACAAGTGACCCTGAAATTATAATACTGGGTGGATTGATATCAAAAGCTTTTCCTTATTTTGAAAAGGCAATGTGGGAAAAAGTCAGAACATTTATTTATAAACACAGTATTAAAAAATTAAAAATTGTGCTTTCTAAACAAGCAGACATAGCTATTCTCGGAGCAGCAGCTTTATATATTGACGGACAAAACATCGAAATAAAAAAATAACGCAACATTATGACAGAAAAATTAGCAAACTTAAATGTTCAAGCTAAACTTGAACGAAAATATGAAAATTTATATACCACTATTTTTGAAGATTCCGAATCAGCTTCGATTTGGGTAGCTGAACAGATTGCTGCACTTATTCAAAACAAATCAAAGCGAGGTGAAACCTGTGTATTAGGTTTAGCAACCGGATCAAGCCCGATAGGAGTATATAAGGAATTAGTGCGAATGCACAAAGAAGAGGGGCTAAGTTTTAAAAACGTTGTTACTTTCAATTTAGATGAATACTACCCTATGGAACCGGCGCGCGTGCAGAGTTATGTATATTTTATGCACGAACATCTGTTTAATCATATTGATATTCCTAAGGAAAATATAAACATACCCGATGGGACTATTGATGAAAAAGATGTGTATCGTTTTTGTCAATCTTACGAGCAAAAAATATTATCCTATGGAGGTATTGATTTACAATTGCTTGGCATAGGACGTACCGGGCATGTTGGTTTTAACGAACCGGGTTCCGGCATTAACTCGCCCACCCGCTTGATTTCATTAGATACCATTACCATGTCCGATGCAGCCGGAGATTTTAACGCTATTGAAAATGTACCGCGCCGTGCCATAACTATGGGCGTAGGCACCATTATGGGCGCACGGAAAATTTATTTAATGGCTTGGGGTGAAAAAAAGGCGGAAATAATTAGGAAAACCGTGGAAGGTACTATTACAGATAGTATCCCTGCTACTTTTTTACAAAAACATCCGGATACGGAAATAATTTTGGATAAAGCTGCAGCAAGTGAATTGACACGTATAAAATTACCTTGGTTGGTAAAAGATTGTGAATGGGATACCGGCTTAATAAAAAAAGCATCTATATGGTTGAGCCAAAAATTAAATAAACCGGTCTTAAAATTAATCGACAGGGATTATAATGATAATGGACTTAGTGATTTACTTGCCAATCATGGTCCGGCATATAATATAAACATTGATGTTTTTAATAAACTTCAACATACCATTACCGGTTGGCCCGGTGGAAAACCCAATGCTGATGACACATATCGTCCGGAAAGAGCGAAACCACACCCTAAAAAAGTATTAATATTTAGTCCCCATCCTGATGATGATATGCTGGCAATGGGCGGAACGCTAATGCGCCTGGTTCAACAGGGGCATAAGGTGCATATTGCTTATCAAACATCAGGCAATATTGCCGTTTCTGATGACGATGTGATACGTTTTGTCGATTTTGCCAATGATTTAAGCATGCAAAACAATATCGAAACAAAAGAATTGGATAAAATACGCAAAAAAGTGCTAAACTTTTTTAAGAAGAAAAAACCGGGTGAAATTGATATTCCTGAGGTACGAAAAATAAAAACCTTGATACGCGAAGGAGAATCGAAATCAGCTTGCCGTTTTGCCGGTATCCCGGAACAAAATATTCATTTCTTAAAAATGCCTTTTTATGAAACCGGAATGATAAAAAAAGGTTCCTTATCAAATAAAGATATTGACCTGATTGTAAGTATTTTGCGCGAAATTGAACCGCATCAGGTATATGCCGCCGGCGACCTTACCGATCCGCACGGAACCCATCGAAAATGTTTAACAGCGATTACTAAAGCATTAGAAATAGTTAAAAAAGACAAATGGGCTGCATCTTGCTGGGTATGGTTATATCGAGGTGCATGGCAAGAATGGGATACTGCCGAAGTAGATATGGCGGTACCCATTAGTCCGGAAGAATTAACCAAAAAACGAAAAGCTATTTTTAAACATCGTACACAAAAAGAGATGCTTTATCCGGGACAAGAGGAAAAAGAAATTTGGCATCATTCAATTGAGCGCAATAAAGCCACTGCCGAACTCTATAATAAATTAGGAATGGCAGAATATGAGGCTATTGAAGCTTTTGTACGCTATAAATTTTAAAATTCACTTTGGCACATAGTAGTTCATGATTTTTTTAGGTTTTAGGTTTTCTAATGTTTACTATGTGCCTTTTTTTTTTTACTGATTTTTTCCAAAAAAATGTAAATTTGTAATACCTGAATTGTTGATTAAGTATAAAAGCTAAATATTGCATTATGATATGTCGATATTGTAATTCTGAAAATGATTATCTTAACGAGAAATGTATTCACTGTGGTGCTCCATTGCCTAAACGACCGGATTTGCCGGACAAAGATTATGAATATCTGAAAAATTATGCCGAAAGCCTGTTGACTTTTTGTAATTACACGAACTATTACATAGCATGAATGGTTTCTTTATTTGTCATAGTTGTATCTGTAATGTGTTTATTGTTAGTTGGTTGGTTGATGTTGATTATTTAAAAACGTATTGAAGAGCCTTTAATAATAAATTTTGCAGGGACAATAATTGTTTCTTTTTTTATTTCCTGCTTATTTATTTGTTTAAATAAACTTTCTACTGCTAATTTTCCTATTTTTGAACCGGAAACTAATATAGACGATATTGTGTTTTTAGTGCATTCATCTTTTTCCCCTGTTTCAAAACTAACTAATAATAGATTTTCCGGTATTTTTAATCCATTATTTTCAAACCAATCTGAAATAAAAGAGTTAAGTTTCATATCCCCCGATATTATTCCATCAGGTAAAGCATTATTTTCTTTTAAATTATTTAACAGGTTTTCAACTTCTGTTCTATTCGAAATATTTGAGTGGATAAAAGCCTTCTCAATTTTATTTTTTTGTTCATCTATAACTGTTTGGTACGCTTCAATTAAATCTACATAAAGCGGGCTTTTAGCATCAGATACTATAAGTTGGATCTTCTTACAACCCATTGATATTAAGTGTTCAGTTGCTTTATAAGCACCGGTAAAAATATCAGGAATTATATTTGTTGCCTCAATATTATTTTCATTTTTATTGATTAATACCGTAGGTATATTGTAATTTATAAGACTTTCCAAATGCTCCAATTTATTGTTGGTTTTAGATAAGCCTACTATAACCCCTTCTATTTTAAGATTTATGAGTGATTGTAGATAAAACTCTTCTGTTGAAACGGAGCTATTTGTAGGAGCTATGTATAAATGGTAATTTTTCTTTTGAGCATACTGACGGACACTTTCAATTGCACTTAAATAATAGCTGTTGTCTATCTCGGGTACCATAAAGCAAATAGCACGTGTTTGTTCTTGATTTAAATAAACCGGTATATTGGGCTGATAACCTAATCTACGGGCAGCCTCCCAAACTTTTTCTTTAGTTTTTTGACTTATCTTAGGGTGATTGTTTAAAGCACGTGATACTGTTGATGCAGAAATGTTAACAACCTTGGCAATATCTTGAACGGTAACATTTATTTTGTTATTATCTTTCTTCTTCAAAATCTTTTTCCTTTTATATTTTTTTGTAAGATGTTTATACAAAATTATATAAAATATATGAAACATCCATGATTAATAATTAAACACACAGGGCAATGATTATTTAAGTCGATTAATTAAACATAACCCTTTATATTCGTGGATGTTCCATGAGACCATTAAAATAATTTAAAAAATAAACTCATGAAAATTTTTAATTGTCAGTAAACTATCTTTAATTGCTATTGAATTAAAAAAATATTTAGTATTTTTATAAAAAAATCCGAAAATGAAAAGATTTGATGAAAACTTCCGTACTAAATTGTACGATAAGATAAAAATGATTGAAGACAGCTCCTTGGTTGAAATTGTTGTGATAATTAAACCTGCATCGGGTAAATATCGCGATGTTCCTGTTTGGAGCGGAGTGGTTTTTGCCATTTTGCTATATACGTTTTTTATGTTTTCACATTTTGAATTTGATGTATATTTAATTTATGCTTTTACTGTCTTGAGTTTCTTTTTTGCATGGTCAATAGTGGCAGCTACTAATTTTATTCAAAAAATATTTGTAAAAAAATCGCGCAAGCAAACTAATGTAGAAATTAAAGCACGTGCTATTTTTCAAAAAGGAGGAATACGATTTACACAAGAGCGTATAGGTGTTTTATTTTATGTTTCCTTATTGGAGAAAATGGTTTTTATTTTGCCCGATAGAGGAGCAGAGCATTCAATACCGGATGAAGAATGGAAAAATATGCAGGCAGAGTTTCAAAGCATATTTAAGGCAGATGATATTGCTACCGAAATATTACACAAATTAGAAAAGTTTCAAGCTGTTTTTGCAAAATACATCCCTCCTGTTGAAAATGATATTAACGAATTACCGGATGATATGGAGGTTAATTTATAAGTTGAAACTTTAAACCTGATTCCTTAACTCAATTTTAAAATCTAAATTTAGTATCGTGAGACAATATATCTTTCATAACACAATATCCAAACGTAAAATACTTCGTTTTGCCGGAATATTTTCAATAATCAGTTTAATCGGCTTAATTGTTTTTCTGTTTATTCCTGAACTTTTGATGGCGCGACCCGGTGGCGGACAGTCTTATTCGGGAGGAAGTGGGAGCAGTGGTGGAGACGGTATTGCCGGTTTAATTATTTGGTTGATTTTGCAATTACCTCCTCAAATTTCTATTCCATTGATTATTGTAATCATTGTGTTTTATTATTTTAAAAATAAAAAGGAAAAAGGGCATGAAGTAACAATCGCTTCAAATCCTACTTATGCAAATAAATTTAATGAGTTTAATAATATTGAACAAAGTTTGGAGCAATTCAAACAAAAAGACCCTGATTTTTCCCGACTTTTGTTTTGGGACTTTGTTAGTTCAATTTATCATAAATATTATTCGTACATAGGTAAGCCGGACTTTAAAAATATCAAACCCTTTATAGCTCCATATATTTGGGAACAGGTACAAAATAATCCCCTGAATAAACAAACAGATATTTCGGAAATTGTAATTGGCAATATTAATTTTATAAGTGTTTTTGAAGATGAAAAATATACGGGAATTGTTGTAGATATAAAATCAAACTACACAAAAACAAAAGAAGGAAAGAGTACCCGTTTTGTTTTAACAGAGCGTTGGATGTTTAATCGTAAAAAAGGCATTTTATCAAAACCGCCCGAAGAAATGCGGGATTTAAAATGTCCGAATTGCGGTGCACCTGCCGATTTTAATGATGCCGGAGAATGTCAATACTGTAATACATTTATAACAGCCGGAGAAATGCAATGGTCGGTCAATCAGATAACTATAATTAAGCAAGAAGTTTTCAATACCAAAGGATTGGCTCATTACGAACAGGAAATAGGAACGGACTACCCGACTGTAATCAGCCCCGTAATTAATACCTACATTACTGCTTTTGTGCAAAAACATAAACTTAAGGATTGGGATAGCTATTGGCAAAGTTTTACCGATAATATTGCTTATAAATATTTTAGCGAAATTTACGATGCTTGGTCGGAGATGCAATGGCAAAAGGTAAGGCATTTATTGTCCGACAGGCTTTATGAATCCTATAATTTTTGGATAGAAGCTTATAAACGTGAGCATTTGCAAAACCGTTTGGATAACTTGAGTATCAAAAAAATTGATATGGCAGCTATTGAAACCGACAAATATTACGAAGCATTTACTGTACGTATTTTTGCAAGTTGTTACGACTATGTCGTAAACCGCGAAGGTAAAATCATAGGTGGCTCAAAGAAAAAAGCACGTTATTTTAGTGAATACTGGACTTTTATGCGGCGCAGCGGTGTAGATTTTAAAGAGTCGGAATTTAGTTTACATAATTGTCCTAATTGCGGTGCGCCTGCTGATAAAATGGGACAAGCTGCCGTTTGCGAATATTGTGGAGCTAAAATCAGCAATGGTGATTTTTCATGGATTTTAACACGGATTGTGCAAGACGAGGAATATACGAGCTAACAGATTAAAATGACTGATGTTTTTTTATCTCTACACAACTCATATTTTGCAAGTAATTAGTAAACTTGTAAATAATAACAGTTTATTTTTTACCAATTGCCGGTGGTCTGATAAGCTACCCTAGATTAATTTACCAATAAAAAGATGGAATCAATAAAAAAAATATTTAAAATAGGGAATGGTCCTTCGAGCAGTCATACTATGGGGCCAAAATTTGCCGCAGAAGAATTTTTGAAAAAAAATCCGGATGCCGATACATTTAAAGTATATCTTTTCGGTAGTCTTGCGCTAACCGGCAAAGGGCATATGACTGATTATATTATTGAAAAAACTTTGCCCAAACCGGTTGAATTTGTTTGGAAAAATGATGAAAGTTTGCCTTTGCACCCAAACGGAATGCGTTTTGAAGCTTATATCAACGACAAAAAAACGGATGAATGGGAAGTTTATAGTATTGGCGGTGGTGAAATAATGGATGAAAACAGTCAGGCAAACGAAGAACATATTTATAAGCAAGAAACCATGAAAGAGATACTTCAACATCTCGAAGATGAAGGCGGTACTTTATGGGAATATGTTCTGAAAACGGAGGGTGAAGAACTTATAGACTACTTAAAAAAAGTATGGGAGACTATGAAAGATGCCATACACAGAGGTTTGGAAGCTGACGGTACTTTGCCCGGTGTGCTGAAATTACGTAGAAAAGCTCCTTCGTATCATGTAAAAGCACGCATGCAAAATAAATTTGCCGAAGACGATACTTTCCTTTTTGCTTATGCTTTGGCCGTTTCGGAAGAAAATGCCGGTGCAGGTAAAGTAGTAACTGCTCCTACCTGTGGTTCATCAGGAATATTACCCGCTGTTTTATATCTTTTTTATAAAAAATATGATTTTTCGGAAAAACGAATTATCAAAGCTCTTGCTGTTGCCGGATTAATTGGTAATTTAATCAAAGAAAATGCTTCCATTTCGGGTGCTGAAGTTGGCTGCCAAGGCGAAGTGGGCGCAGCTTGCTCTATGGCAGCAGCAGCCTGTACTCAATTGCTTGGCGGTACCAGTTATCAAATTGAATATGCAGCAGCTTCCGGCTTGGAACATCATTTGGGCTTAACCTGCGACCCTGTTGCCGGTTTGGTACAAGTTCCTTGTATTGAGCGTAATGCATTTGGTGCACAGCGTGCCTTAGATGCTGCGCTATATTCCATTCATTCTGATGGACGACACATGATTCCTTTTGATAATGTGGTGGAAGTTATGGAGCAAACGGGACATGACCTGCCGAGTTTGTATAAAGAAACGTCATTAGGAGGATTGGCAACAATAGGTATTAATGGCAGACCGCCAAAAGTGTAGCAAGTAGCACAGCTTTTTAAGCTGTAATTTCTCAGCTCAGAGAGCTGAGCTAGGTTTTAAAACTGAAACCTTAATAAAAATACATAAAACAAGCCAAACTGGTAATCATAAATAATTTCTCCGGTTTTGGAGTCGTAACTTTCAAGTAAAACATTTTTATGATTTGTCAGGTTTTGCACATCAAGGGCAATTTCCGTATTCATTTTTCTCTGGTTTAATTTAAACGATATTCTACCGTCTAAACGAAAATATGCCGGATAGCTTGGCTCATAAGCTCGAGTGTAATCCAAAACCTTTTCTCCATAAAATTGTGATTTGTCCAAATCCACAGGAATATAGTGTTTTCCACCTGCAGTTACGGTTTTAAAGTCAAATGATAGTGTATTATGTTTGCCTATATCAAACGAATATCCGGCAAGGAAATTTGCTACATAATTGCTATTGTATATGGTATTCCGCCCAATTTTATCACTGCCTTTGTATTTAGAATCAAAAAGTGAGGCGGTAATTAAAAAATAATAGTTTTTGCTTAAAAACTTTTCAAAAGTAAGTTCTATACCGTAATTTTTCCCTGTCCCGGTGTTTATAAGACTATCTTCACGGTCTGAATAAAAATCATTGCCAAAATTAATCATTGAATAATAGGAAGGGTTCTGTTCTACGGGAATACTGTATAAATATTGGTAATAAGTCTCTATTTTTAAACGTAAATTTTTGTTAATTAAATAATTGTATGATAGAATGTAGTGGTTGCTTTTCGAAAAATCCATATTTTTATTGCTTAATACTTTTTCTCCGGTAGGCACTTTTGTTTCCAGAAAATACATAAAACGCGGCTGCAATTGACTATGCATTCCAAAACCTGCATTAAGGCTGCTTTTTGTATTGATATCCCATTCGGCACTAAATCTTGGTTCTAATGTCCAATGATTATTCAGTGTGAAATATTGAAAATGCAAACCTGCGTATATGCTAAACTTATTACTAAAATTGTGCTGAAATTGACCATAGGATTGAATTAACAACATTTTTTCTCTCTCAACCTGTGTTAGTTTATAATAAGTATAATTGGGACGTAAAGCACTATCTTGATAATTTGCTGAATATAAATCAAGGATAACTCCAAAGTTATAATTATTTTTTGCATTGATTTTTTGAGAAAACTTACTTGTGAAAGAATATTTTGTTTCGGAAGATTTATCACCGTAATAGGTTAGGGGCGGAGCATTTTCATAGGCAGAATCGGCTTTTGAACTTGTTCCGGTGTACGATGCTGCCAATGTTGTATTTATTCGAGTATTTTTATTGAAAAAATATACATGTTCCAATCCGGTAACGCCCATATCCGAACCAAAACGAAAATCCAAATTATCGTGCCCGAATGTCCAATCACCATCTTTACGGTCTTTATTTAAAACTTCGATGTATGAAGTACCGCCCACACCAAAGAATGAAAACCTGCCTGCTTTTTTAGTTGGAAAATTTAGTTTAAAGGATAAATCTTGATATTGAGGAATACCTGATACACCAAAATTAATCCCGAGTGCATCAAAAACTGCTAATGTAGAATAGCGATAACTAATTAGATAGGATGCTTTTGATTTTTTTGAAAAAGGTCCTTCTGCGCCTAATTCAAAACCATTCATACCAATTTGTGCCACAAATTCATGCTTTTTATTGTTTCCGTTGCGCATTTTTAGGTCAAACACACCGGCAATGGCATTACCGTATTCTGCCGGAAACGCACCGGTAAAAAAATCGGAATTATCTAAAAGATTGTTGTTCAATATACTAATTGGACCACCTGTTGTACCTAAAGTGCCAAAATGGTTGGGGTTGGGAATATTTATACCTTCTAATTGCCAAAGTAATCCTAAGGGTGAATTACCGCGTATAATAATATCATTACGTTGGTCGCCGGCAGCCATCACACCCGCATAGTTTGCAGCCATTCGTGCAGGGTCAAACCAAGTGCCCGCATATCGCTCGGTTTCTTCAACAGAAAATGAGCGAGCACTTACTTTTGCCATTTCATTAAGCGGTTTGTCTTTTCTACCGTAAGCTTTTACTACCACTTCATCAGTGGTAATTACCATTTCGGTTAATTCAATATTTATTATTAGTTCTTTACCCGATTTTATATTTAATGCTCTTAAATAAACAGGTTTGTAGCCCATAAAACGTACTGCGATATCTTGTTTCCCTACGGGAACATTTTTAAGTACAAAACTACCATCGTTTCAGGAAACCGTACCTATAAGCGGCTTGCTGTTTACAACAATAATATTTGCTCCCGGTATCGGGCTTTTTGATGTAGCATCAATGACTGTTCCACGAACAGTTTGTGTATAATCTTGTGCGTTAATACTATAAATTAGCGATAGAATGTAAATTAATAAAAAATATTTTTTCATATTTAATACCGGCTTGTTAATTTTTTGGGTTCTACTACCATTTTAGTGGGTAATGTACTACTTTGATTAACAGGTCGGATGTTAGAAGTTAGATGTCAGAAGTAAATAAACTTGGGTCATCTAACTTCTAATATCCAACCCAAATAGTTCTATAAAAACACATTATTAAAATTCATTTTTTACTGTTTCCACTAAATTCGCAGTAATACCATTTTTTTAATGCCAATTTACAAAATTATCATTTATAAGTGTTAAAATAACATTTTTTTAATTCAATAATCTGATTAATTTTACGTTCTATAAAAGAGGGTGATAAAATTATTTTTACCTAAATTAAGCGATTATGTACAAAAAAAAGTGCCAAGATACTGAGAATAAAATGTTTAGAAAAAATTAAGAATACCCTTCGGTATTAGCGTCTTTTTTTGTAAATCTTTTTAACTCAACAGGTTGGTTCTTATTGAAGTGGATAATCACTCAATCCGCCTGTGGTCGGACAAGTTTTTAGGTTTTAAAAGGTCTTTACCATTTTGCTTATCTTTTCTTAGAAATTAATAGCCGTTAAATTTCAATAATTATGGATAATTATTTTAATACACTTGATGATATAGTTAAAAATAATTTAATTTTTAGCATAAATATTCTTGAAAAAAATTCCGGAAAAATTAGAGCAGGCTATCACGATTTAGAACATCAACTTGAAAAACATAGTAATAACCGAATTTTATTAAGAAAAGCCAGATTTGTAAGTATCGAGTTAATAGAGAATGTAATGCGCTACGGTTATTTTAACGGTTTGTATAAGAGTTCTGTTAGCATTGCATATTTTAAGAATAAATTTTATTTTTCAAGTGGAAATCTTGTTGATAATAAAGAAATTGAATATATAGACAATCGGATTAAAGCCATTAACACTGCTTACCTTTCCGATAATCCACGCGAACAACTTAGAAATATGTATCGTGAAAAATTAGCACAGGTTGGAATGGCAGAAAATGATATTAAGATTGGAATTTTAGAGCTTGCCCGGCGTTTGGATGATAAAATTCATTATCGTTTTACTAAAATTAATAATAAATATTCTGAATTTTCAATAATCTGTACAATTAATGCATAAAAAGATATTAATCATTAATGCTCATCCGCGAAAAGACAGTTTTAATTTTGCTTTGGCTCAAAATTACAGATTAGGAGCAGAAGCCACTGAAGCTGAAATTAAGGTTTTAAATATTATTGATTTAGATTTCAATCGTTTTAAAAATGATTTTGATAACGAACAAACCGAAAACACTATAAAAAATGCGCAAGAAATGATTTTATGGGCAGATCATACTGTTTGGGTTTTTCCTTTATGGTGGTACAATATGCCGGCTTTAATGAAAGCTTTTATTGAACAAACTTTTCTTTCGGGTTTTGCTTTTAAGTATTTAAAAAGCGGAAAAGTTGTAAAATGGGAAAAATTCTTAAAAGGAAAAACTGCCCACATAATTTCTACAATGGATGCTCCTCCCTGGTACTATATTTATTGGCTTGGAGACCCTGTTGGAAAATCCCTGCGAGCCTCATTTGATTATTGCGGTATTAAACTTAAAAAACGCAGTTATTTTGGTTCGGTAAAAACATCTACCCAAAACCAGCGGGAAGAATGGTTGAAGTCTGTGAAAAAATTGGGTAAACAATTAAAATAGTGAGATGTAGATTTAGCGTATTTGAATATTGTTTATTTAAGCATCTGTCCTTTAAAGCCGTAGGCTTTTGTAAATGAAATTCTGGTTCCGTTATCGTTTCGTGTATAGGTAGTTACAACAACTTGCTTTTGAAAACTACCTTCCTCCATATATTTGGGGTCGATAGTTACAATAATTATTCCGGTTTCCCCCGGTTTAATTCTACGTTTTAAAACAGTAACACCTACACCTCTTGGGACAAAAATTTCACCTACAATTAAATCGTATTTCCCTGTATTTTTAAT
>JALSLF010000188.1 GCA_026988445.1 Bacteroidales bacterium | reverse complement strand
TTTTTTATGCGTATTTCTTACATCGCTTTTATGCTAGGGTTATTTTATTCCCCGAGTTAAAACTCGGGGCTATTGATATTTAATCATTTTAGGATTAATTATTTTTAATAAACAACAATTTTATTGCGATGTATGAATTTTTCGTTTTTTTTATGCGTATTTCTTACATCGCTTTTATGCTAGGGTTATTTTATTCCCCGAGTTAAAACTCGGGGCTATTGATATTTAATCATTTTAGGATTAATTATTTTTAATAAACAACAATTTTATAGCGATGTATGAATTTTTCGTTCTTTTTTTATGTGTATTCCGTACATCGCTTTTATACTATGGCTATTTTATACCCCGAGTTAAAACTCGGGGCTATTGATATTTAATCCTTTTAGGATGAATTATTTTAATAATAGTTCGTTAAGTTTTTTGTTTGATAAAAAATTCATTTGGGCTAAAGCCCTGTTAATATGTTACTTTATTATCCCCCGACTTTTAAGTCGGGGCTATTGATGAAATCTACTTTTTTACCGCTTCGTTTACTTCTTTTTTATCTTTCATAATTGCTGTTTGGATATTAATGGATTCTTGATGTATTGCTTTGAATAAACGATCAACAAAGGTGTCGGTGAAACCTCTTTCGTTGGCAATTTTTTGATTTTTTTCCATAATCTCTTTCCAGCGGGTTTCTTGTAAAATAGTAATATTATTTTCTTTCTTAAAAGCCCCGATTTGTTTTACCACTTCCATACGGTCGCTTAAAATATCCATCAAAATTTCATCATAGCGGTCAATTTGTTGGCGATATTTGCTCAATTGCTCTTGTTCGGCTAATGAATGATTTTTTGTATCGCGCAACTCTAATTTATTAAGCAAATCATTTAATTGTGCCGGAGTAATTTGCTGTTTTGCATCGCTCCAAGCTACATCAGGGTTTATGTGCGATTCGATCATTAAGCCGTCAAAGTTTAAATCCATTGCTTTTTGCGATACATCAAATAAAATATCGCGTCTTCCGCAAATATGGCTGGGGTCGTTAATTAAAGGTATGTTGGGTAGTTTTGTTTTTAAATCAATCGCAATTTGCCACTGGGGTATATTTCTGTAATGCGATTTTCCGTAAGTTGAAAAACCGCGATGAATGGCAGCTATACGGCTTATTCCTGCTTCGGCAATACGCTCAATGGCACCTACCCATAAATCCAAATCAGGATTTACCGGGTTTTTTATCATCACCGGAATATCAATTCCTTTAAGGGCATCGGCAATTTCTTGCATAACAAAAGGGTTTGCCGATGAGCGTGCACCAATCCATAATATATCTACCCCGAATTTAAGTGCTTCATACACATGTTTTTCAGAAGCTACTTCGGTAGTAATCAGCATACCGGTTTCTTCTTTTGCTTTTTTCATCCAAGGCAGACCCAATGAGCCGACTCCTTCAAAACTTCCGGGTCGTGTGCGTGGTTTCCAAATGCCGGCACGTAAAATTTTTACCCCATTGGCACTTAATTGTTTGGCAGTTTCCAAAATTTGTAATTCACTTTCGGCACTGCATGGTCCGGCTATTACCAAAGGTCGTTCGTTTGATACAATTCCCCATTTACTTAATGGCAGTAGTTTTGCGTTTAAATTATTCATATCTATTTATTGTTAAAATTCTAAAATTAGTATATCAGTTAATTGGTATATTAGTTAATTATCCAAATTATCATTATTAAGTCAAAACGTTCAAATGTCTTATCAGACGATTTGAAGTTTAATAAACTTTTGAACGTCCGTAAGGACTTCAAAACGTTTAGCACAAAGAACTTTAAAACGTTCAAATGTCTTTAAAGACGATTTGAAGTCTTATAAACGTTCAAATGTCCTAAAGGACGATTTGAAGTTTAATCTAAATTGATAAGCTCCGGTTCGTCTTTTTTATCCAGTACTTTTCTTATTTTATTCGATTCTTCGATTAAAGATACAATTTTTTGCTCATTTCCTGTACTTATAGCTTCACGAAATTCTTTTAATTTTTCAATATAATTGTCCATTACATCCAGTACGTTTTCTTGGTTCAGCATAAAAATAGGTGTCCACATGCTTGCTGCACTTTTTGCCAATCGAACGGTTGATTCAAAACCACCGCTTGCCATATTCAAAATCTTTTTTTGGTCTTTTTCTTTATCTAAAACCGTAAGTGATAAAGCAAAAGAACTAATGTGCGAAATATGCGATACATAAGCGGCATGAATATCGTGAGCATTTGATTCCATATATAATAGCTTCATGCCAATGCTTTCGTAGATGTCTTTTACTAATTTGTGTGCATCATCATCCGAATTTTCAATATCGCAAAATATTACATTTTTATTTTTGTAAAGATTTACAATAGCGGCTTCCGGTCCTGAAAATTCTGTACCTGCCATTGGGTGCGTTGCCACAAATCTACCTTTATTTGGGTGATTTTTTATGCTTTTTATTAAATTGGCTTTTGTTGAGCCTACATCCATAACCACTTGTTTATCAATACTATCTAAAATATCCGGTAGTAGTTTAATGCTTACATTTACCGGCACGGCAAGTATTAGTAAATCAGACAATTCTATAGCTTTTTTCAGACTTACCGCTTCGTCAATTAGTCCTAATTGCTTTGCACGAATTAGATGATCCGGATTTTTATCGGCACCGTATATTTTATTCACCGGATATTTATAGCGCAAATCCAAAGCTAATGAACCTCCGATTAAACCTACTCCGATAATTGTGATGTTTATTCCTTTTTGAGACATAATAATAGATAATTAAATAATTTGTATTATTTAACGGTTTCCCATTCATTAATTTTTAACCTTTCCAATGCAATTTTTAAATTTTCAAAATTTCCTGCTAATGAAATACGCATAAATTTTTCTCCGTTTTTACCGAAAATACCGCCGGGTGTTATAAATAAATCATATTTATACAATAAATAATCAGAAAATTCATAAGCATTTGCATATCCTAGCGGGATTTTAGCCCACAAAAACATGCCTGATTGCGTTTCATCAAACTTGCATTGTAAAACATTCATAATTTCTTCGGCAAGTTTGCGCCTTTTTGAATACTCTGTATTCAAATTATCGTACCACGATTGCGGACTGTTTAGTGCTTCAACGGCAGCAAGTTGAAGGGGTAAAAACATACCGGAATCTACATTGCTTTTTACTTTTAATATATTACTGATGTATTTTTCATTACCTACCACAACTCCGATGCGCCAACCTGCCATGTTATGCGACTTACTTAATGAGTTTAGCTCCAGTGCGATATGCTTGGCTTGTGGAATGTTGAATATACTCAACGGCTGATTATTCAATATAAAACTATACGGATTATCATTGACAATTAAAATTTTATGTTTGATACCGAAATTTACTATTTTTTCAAGTGTTTCATAGTTTGCTTTTGTTCCGGTAGGCATGTTGGGATAATTTATCCACATTAATTTCACTTTTTGTAAATCTAATTTTTCAAGCTCATCAAAATCAGGTAACCAGCCGTTTTCCTCTTTCAGGTTATAATTGTAAATTTTAGCTCCGACCAAGTCCGCAACCGATTTATATGCGGGATATCCCGGGTCGGGAATTAAAACACCATCGCCCGGATTAACAAATGCCATGGAAATATGCATTATTCCCTCTTTTGAACCGATTAAGGGCAATGTTTCTTTATCGGGATCAAAGTTTACCCGAAAATGATTGGCATACCATTTTACAAATGCTTTGCGTAAATCAGGGTTTCCCGAATAAGATTGATAACCGTGATTATCTGCTTGTGCACTATTTATATGCAGTGCCTTTAAAGTTTGTTCGGAAGGCGGTAAATCAGGGTTTCCGATGCCTAAATTCAGAATATTTTTTCCGCTTTTGCGTAAATCACTAATTTCTTTTAATTTCTTAGAGAAATAATATTCTTTTACTGATGAAAGTCGTTGTGCCGGTTCAATCATTTTTTATCTAATTTACTGTTTCTAATTTTTCAATTTTTAAATCATTTGAATGATAATGCTTTGTTGCTTTATGATAAATTCCGTAAATCTGTAATTCAGAAATTAAAGGTTTAATGGCATCTAATGATTGCCTGAATATTTTTTGATTTTCGAATGTTAAATCCACAATAAAATGATATTCCCATTCTTTGCCAATCACCGGAATAGATTGAATTTTGGTTAAATTCAAATGATAAAAGGCGAAAATTGACAAAATATGCGATAAACTACCTTGTTCATGGGGTAATGAGAAACTGATTGATGCTTTGTTTAAGCCTTCTTTTGCCTGATGACGTTCAATAATTTTATCATTATTGCTTAAAATTAAAAAGCGTGTAAAATTTCGTTTATTGGTTTCTATGCTTCTTGCCAATACTTCCAAATCAAATAATTCGGCAGCACGCATACTTGCAATAGCACCGATATTTTTCACCTTATTTTTGGCAATACGCATGGCGCTGTTAGCCGTATCATCGGCTTCAATAAGTTTTATGTGTGGAAATTGTTTGAAAAATTTTGCCGATTGTTGCAATGCCATTGGGTGGGAATAAACTTCTTTAATATCTTCAATGCTTTGTCCGGGTAGTGCCATCAAGTTTTGCTCAATATGCAGTAGTATTTCACCGATGATTTGCACATTTTTTCCTTTCAATAAGGCGTAGTTCGGTAATAAACTTCCGGCAACGGTATTTTCAATAGCCATTAATCCTGCATGGAGTTCGCCTGTTTCAACAGAATTGACTAACTGTTCAAATGTTTGAAAAGGAATGTTTTCACAATCATTTCCAATATGAAATAATGATGCTATTTCGTGAAACGAAGCTGCTCCGCCTTGAATACCTACTTTAATTTTTGAAATTTTTTTCATTTTATAAATTTTAACAAGAAAAAAGCCTCAGGTTTAATTAACCCGAGGCTTTTTTCGTTTATACATATAATAGCTTAACTACTCATCCCCGGGTGAATAAATACCAAAAATAAAAGTAAAAGAAGAATGAATTCATTCTTTTAAATTTATTTTGCCCGATATAAGTAGTTGTATTATTCATTTTAATATTAAAAAGTTTTAACCAAAAAAAAAGAGTTTCAATTTTGAAACTCCTGAAAATTATAAACGCACAGATTTATACTTTTCAGGATTTGCTGAAAAAATAAAACCAAAAATATGTAAAATAATTCTTGTGCATTTTTATTTGTTTTGTTGAAACAAAAGTAAACAGATTTTTAAATTGACAAAGTTTTTTTTTAGAAAAATCATAAAAAAAACATAGCTTTTCATATAATTGCCTTATAATCAGGATTGTATAGGTGTATTTAATTCGCCTGAAAAAATGAATATATTTTCATATATTGTTTTATTATCAAGAATGAGCATGTATATTTGCATTAAATAAAAAACCAAAACTACATAAAATGAATTTTGAATTAACAGATGAGCAGCTGATGATTAAGCAAGCTGCAAAAGATTTTGCACGTACTGAATTGTTAAAAGGTGTAATAGACAGAGATAATAAAGCAGAATTTCCTGCCGAACAAATAAAAAAGCTGGGCGAATTAGGTTTCCTTGGTATGATGGTAGATACTAAATACGATGGTGCCGGTATGGATGCCGTTTCCTACGTTTTGGCAATGGAAGAAATATCAAAAATCGACTCATCGGTATCTGTAGTTATGTCGGTAAATAACTCATTGGTTTGTTACGGTTTAGAGCATTACGGTACTGAAGAGCAAAAAGAAAAATATTTAAAACCACTGGCGCGAGGTGAGATTATCGGTGCCTTTGCACTTTCTGAGCCCGAAGCAGGTTCGGATGCTACACAGCAACGCACTATTGCCGAAGATAAAGGTGACTATTATTTATTAAACGGTACCAAAAATTGGATTACCAGCGGTAAAAATGCTTCGGTATATATTGTTTTTGCACAAACGCATCCCGAAAAACGACACAAAGGTATTAATGCACTGATTGTTGAAAAAGGAATGAAAGGTTTTGAAATAGGTGCTAAAGAGGATAAAATGGGGATGCGCGGTTCGGACACCACATCTTTAATGTTTACTGATGTGAAAGTACCTAAAGCAAATAGGATAGGAGTGGACGGTTTTGGTTTTAAACTGGCTATGAGTAGCTTAAATGGTGGTAGAATAGGGATTGCTGCGCAAGCTCTGGGAATTGCTCAAGGAGCATTAGATTTGTCTTTGGCTTATGCAAAAGAACGCAAAGCTTTTGGTAAAGCAATTATTGATCATCAAGCCATTGCATTTAAACTTTCGGATATGGAAGCTGCCATAGAAGCTGCTCGCTTATTGGTGTACAAAGCAGCTTGGTTGAAGGATGCAGGTAAAGATTATACGCACGCCGGTTCTATTGCAAAACTGGTAGCTGCGGAAACCGCAATGAAAGTTACTACCGAAGCAGTTCAAATTCACGGTGGATACGGTTACGTTAAAGAATACCATGTTGAGCGATTAATGCGTGATGCAAAACTTACGCAAATTTATGAAGGCACTTCGGAAATACAGAAGATTGTTATTTCAAGGGGCTTATTGAAAAGATAGGTATAAATCTTAATGCCCCGGCTTTATTGTCGGGGCTTATTGGTAAGGTCTTGTTGTCATTTGGTTAAAAATCAATTACTTAACATAGATACTCTTCTGCGTTTTTTCTAAATTTGGCATCTAATAAAACGAGTTTTATTTGGATATTTTCATTTTCTTTCTCTAAAATATTTATTTGGGGCGGGTATTGTAAATTTATCCATGGCATTAAAAGAATTTTATTGCGTAAATTTTCAATAAAGTCTTCGTTAATATCCGATTTTTTTACACTTAAAAAGATGTTAAATTCTTCTTCGTTTTTTTCCGGTAATTGTACTATTTGTGCTTTAAATAAACGGCTGTAAGGTATTTTTATATTGCCTTTTGCACTTTGTAAAATTAGATGGCGATTTTTAAAATCCGTTATTATTCCATTATCATCATTAAACCGGATACGACTATTTATTTTATAATTTTCAAAAATCTTGAAATACAAACCGGCAAAATAATCTTTTAATACAAATAAAAATGCCCAAACAGTAATTAATATCAGTAAAATACCGGAAATTAAAGATAAAACCGGTTTTTCATGCTTTAAATCTTCTGTTATATGATATAAAAAAACAAACCAAACCGTTAACTCAATAAAAAGTAATATCTTAACAAGACGAGTTTTTAGCTTATTATTCCTTATCAGACTTTGCAAAAGGTTTTGTAGTAGCCTAAAAATAAAAAATACTACTGTTACTGTGAGTATAAGAAATAAAATATTGTGTGTTAATTGTTGCATTGTTGAATTTATTGTTAAATGGTTAAAACTTGTCCGGCTACCGGCGGATTGTTAAAACTTGTCCTCCCACTTTATTCATTCCATCAGATACCTTTTTTCAATAAGTAATTCCCTAATGGGTATATATACTGCCGGATTAATAAAATAAAGATTTGCTGCTTTTTTTTGTAAAACTCCTGTGCGTAGTAAAAAATTAAAATCATCCATGAAATTTGTTTGCTTTATTTGTAAAATGTCCGACAAGTTGCTTATTGTTAAATATTTATGAAATAAAAACTGGCTTAAAATTAATAAACTATCAGCGTTTAAGCCGCTTAAAACACTATTGTCAATAAGTTCGGGAGTTTTTATTTTTAAATAATTACCGGTATAGTCAACAATGTTTGCTACCCAATAATTCAATGCTAAGCCTATATTTCCTTTACTTAATAATAAATATTGATGAAAAATATGTGCCAATTCTTTTGCTTTGAGTTCATCTTGATGTTTTGAGCTGTTTGCCAGTATAAATTTCAATCCCGATGAATTATGACGATACAATATGGCTTCTTGCAATTGCTTTGCTGTAAAGGGCTGCATATTAATAATTTCTGCTGTAACTGTTGCTATTTTGCTTGTTTTGGCTATTATCCGGTAACTATCAATGTCTATTGATAAAATAAATAAATGTTTATTACCAAACTCTTTAATTATATCAATTAAGCGATTGATAATTAGCATGCCTGTTGGCGATTTTTGCCACCATAATTCTAGATTTTCCACTATGATAATGCTTCCTTCAGGAATTTTATTTAAAATTTTATTACTGTCGCCGGTAATTCCCGTTGTTTTTTGCAAAAAGTTATTCAGCGTTTTTTTGTTGATGGTTTTTTCGCGTTGTGCTGAAATTTTATAAACTTTTAAGTTGCCGGCAAAGTTTTCGATGAATTTTTGAATAAAAAAAGATTTTCCTGAATAAGCTGTTCCGGTAATGATTAAAGCTCCGTGGATACCATTATGATAGCTTTCTATGTATTTTTTTGCTTTTAGAAGCTCATCAGCACGATTAAACCAAAACTCTTTATTAAAAAATTCCCTGTTTAAAAATAAATAACGATAGTAAAAAGGTAAATCTTCGCGTATTTTATTGTTTAAAGATAAATTGTTTACGTAATGTGCAATTGCTCCGGCATTAAAAAATGTTTTATTATCCCTGCTTTTTAAGAAGTTACGTAACAAAAATATTTTACTTTGTTCGTGCCAAAATCGCTCAATTTGTCTATCTATTATGGATTTCGATTTGTCGAAATATTTTCGGATAAGTGCGAATTTGAGCTTTTTGCCTGTATTTATGTTTTGGTTTAAGCTTTGTGCTTCTTTTTTAAAACTGAACAATTGAAATTTATGTTCTACATTAATATATGCATTATCTAAACTTGTTTTAAGTGAATTTGATAAATCGTTTAAAGCAAGTTTAAGCATTTGTATTGTTTGATGCTTATTTCCCAAAAAATTAGCTCCACCTTCAAAATCGCCGGCTAATATTTCCTTATTGTCTTTATCTAAACTTAATTGTATCAGTCTGTTGTAATTTTTTATTTTATTGTTAAATTCAATGGTTTTATTCTCCATTAAATCAAACAGTCGATAAATTTCGGCAATTAGTTCATTGGTTATAATTTCCTCGATAAGATGTTTAGCCGGAATTTTTTGTTTTCGGATAGAATGTTCGTTTGAAAATAATCCGGACATTGAAAAATTATCAGTAATTGTTCCAATTTCCGGCACATTTTGATATAATTTTTTAATGTCAATAATTGTTTGTTCTTTTATTTCGTTGAGTAGCAGCGAAATACTCTCATTGTCAGATGTTTTTAAGGGTTTTAAATCCGGTTTTTTCTTTCGTTTGCTATTCAAACTTTCTTCTACAAGCCGGTGATTTTCAGATAGGGTTTGAATTTGCTCATTAAAACTCAAATCAAGTACTTGTAAAAGTTCTTCGCGTAAACGGGCAATTTGTTCAAATAATTTTAAACTAATTGTAGATAAAATGTTGTCTAACTTTAATTCATTTAAAAAATAATGAAAGCCGCTATTCCAAAAATCGCTTAATAAATAAAGTCTTTCGTTTACCGTTTCGATAACTTGCCTCTGTTTTGCATTTAAATTACCCAGTAAGTTAACATCCGGCTTTTCAAACAAAGCGGCTAAATCGTCGATTATTTTTGCATAAAGTAAATTCAAATGATTGTCCGGATAGTTATAAACAATATCTTTTTGATGATTTATTTCTTTAATTCCGTTAACAAATTCTTTTCGTTTATTTTCCGGTAGATTAATTTCAGGCTGCTTTACCCTTAGTTCATTAATTGCAGGAAGTAAAAATTGTGTTTTTCGAAATAGTTCTTTAATATCGGTAAGAACATCAAAAAATAGTGAAAATAAAGAAGCCAAATAAGTGTAAAATTCTATATTCGAATGAAAAGCCAATTGATTTTCAAGTATTTTTTTATAATTAATTACCATTTTTGCGCTACCAGTAAACTTACTTTTCCATGCCAGTTTATGCTTAATCCGCTTTAAACTATTTTTATTTTCGGGTAAATCGTCAATTTCATCGCGCCGGAAATACAAAACTATTTTTGTTTTTTTTCCGGAAATTAACTTACTGATACCGGTTTGGTATTGCACAATGGCACGTTCCTGAATTTCTTTACCGCCGGTGCTTATTTTATAAAGTTCGTCAATAATATGTGCCGTATTTTGTTCAATTTTTAAGAGTTTATCAATTATTTCTTCAGGTGTATAAGTTCTATTTTCAATATTTGATAGATTATTAATGGTTTTTATGTGTTCCGATAAAATTTCGGCAAAATTTCCGGTAACTGCTTTTACATAATTTACCGATATAAATGAGGCAAGATTTTTAAGCTCAAAAAACAATTGCTTCAATTCAGTTTCTATTTCAGGTTTGAGCTTATATTTTGCTGCAATTTGCTCAAAACTGCTTTTTTCTTTCAATACACTTGTTTCCGGTTTCAGTTTCGGTATTTTTACTAAATCATCGGGTATAAAAATCATTTTTCGGAATAGGGTAGAAGCCTTTACTAAAACTACGGTGCCAATTAATCCGAGCAAACGATTCGTTTGGCGTACAAAGTTTTCTTCTTTTCCGGGATGAATATCCGGTAAGCCCATAAAAACCAAATCGGTATTTAAAGATTCTTCTTTTATTATATCATATACACTTTGTTTATTGTATTGATTATTAATTACATGAACGTTTGCGTCAATACGTAAAGCATCAAGTACGTAGCGTGCTTTTTTATAAAGCATTTCGCCTTGTTGCTCAAATTGGCTGATACTGATTAAGCGAAGTTTCGCATTTTCCCATTCGGGCGATGACATAAGGAATTTTGCTAAAAAAAGTGCCAAGTTGTTATTTTGTCCTTCTCCGCGCCACCATATATCAATGCTTGATTTTGTACCAAAACCGCGATTTTTATCGTAATCCATTAACAAAACATTCAAATCTAATTGATTAAGACTTTTTATCAGATGTACAAACTTTTCAGGTTCGCTGCTTTGTTTTGCCCAACCCATTAAAACCGTATTGGGTTCCATACCTGAAAAACCATAAGTAGCCGCAATAGTTTCAATACCTTGATAAATATCTTTACAAGTTTGGCGACGATAAAAAATACCTACTTCTTTGTGCCCGTTGTTGCTAATTGATTGTTTATGTTTTGGAAATAAATATTCGGCACTCGGGTTTTCAATTAAATCAAAATTGGATAATACCCCGAATTTTCCCACTAAACTTTTTCCGAAATCAACCAGATATTGCCTTTTTGATGAGCTTCCGCTAAACAAAATGATGTTGGGTTGCCAGTTTCGGTCTTCAATTTTGTTTTTATCCATTTTGTATAATGCCGAACGTGCTACTGAGTTCCATACACTGGTCCATACATCGCCAAAATCAGAACGCATCTCTTTGCGTTTAAGCAAAGCATAAATACCAATCATTATTAAAAAAGCAAAACTCATCGCCGCAGCATCCAGCTTAAACATCACTGCAAAACTGGCAACAAAACCAATGACTCCTACCCATTTTGAAATACGAAATGTAGGACGAAAATCAGCTCCTGCAAAACTTTCCAGAGCAAATGCCAAATTAATAAATCCATAGGAAGCCAAGTAAAACATAGAAACTACTCCGGCAATCATATTCAAATCGCCCACCAAAATACCCAATTCGGCAATGGCAAAAATAAAAAGCAAGGCATTGCGCGGCTCGTTGTTTACGCCATAGCCTTTACCCAAAAATGAAGGAAGTATTTTATCTTGTGCTATTGCTTGTAAAATACGTGGTCCGCCAAGTATTCCGCCAAGGGCAGAAGATAGCGTAGCTCCCCATATTCCCGCTACCACAAAGGGCGAAAACCAAGCTATATGCATTAGAAAATTACTGTCGTTTAATAATACATCGCGTTGAACAAAAACAGCTATACCAATAGCCAACAGAACATATACCGCAAAACCTACTATAATTGCCGCCAAAGTACCGCGCGGTATATCTTTATTCGGGTTTTTTAAATCGCCCGACATGGCAACTCCTGCAGTAAATCCGGTAACGGCAGGGAAAAATACGGCAAAAAGGTATTCAAAAGGTAAATGCTCAGATGCGGGACTCCATAATATTTCGTTTGTTTCGGGATTTGAATTTCCAAAGAAACCAAAGACTATGGATATTAAGGATAAAAATATGGCAGCAAGAATAAAATATTGGGTTTTAATAACCACAGCCGTACTGATAAATGCAAGTACTACTAAGCTGATAATTACAACGGTACCTACTATTCGTATTTCATTTATACTGCCTTGCATTCCTAAAAAATTGCTTATTGCAGGTATGGAAAGAAAGTTTTCGGTAAAACCTACAATGTATAACGAAATGCTCAATGCAGTACCGATAAAAAGGGCAATACCAATGGAGCCGCCCATTGCCATACCCAAACTACGTGAAAGAATATAATAAATACCGCCGGTTTTGATTTTTTTATCGGTAGCAATAGACGAAATACTTAATCCGGTGGAAACCGAAATGATATGTGCAACGGCAATAATAATAAATGTGAGTATTAAACCGCCTTGACCAATAACCCAGCCTAAGCGTAAATACATGATTACACCTAATATAGTAAGTATTGAAGGGGTAAAAACTCCCGAAAAAGCACCAAATTTTTTAGCTTTTGCCATATTGTATATAAAATATTCTTTTCAAAAATAGGAATAAAAGAATGAAGTAAAAAACGATTTTAAAAATTGTAAGTAATTGGATAGTGGAATGACTGGAAAACTTGTTGGATAAATAGTAGAGGTTGCTAGTAACTGGTAACTGGTAGCTGGTAACTGGTAGCTGGTAACTGGTAGCTGGTAACTGGTAGCTGGTAACTGGTAACTGGTAGCTGGTAACTGGTGGCTGGTAACTGGTGGCTGATAATAAACTAATGACTAATTATTTAATATACCAATCCGCCAAAAGTCGGACAAGTTATGCTAATATACCAATATACTAATTGCCTAATCAATAAACTGTCTGATTTTATAAATTAATTCTTGCACTTTTATGGGTTTTGCCACATAATCATCACAGCCGGCTTTAAGTATCTTTTCACGGTCGCCTTTCATAGCATAGGCTGTTTGCGCAATGACCGGTATTTGCGGACGAATTTTTTTAATTTCTTCGGTAGCTTTTAAACCATCCAATTCGGGTAATTTAATATCCATTAGGATAATATCCAATTTTTTATTTTCTTTGACAAAATCAATTGCCTGATAGCCGGTTTTTGCCCAAAATATTTCAATTTGAGTAGTTTCAAGCAATTTTTTTAAAAAAAGATAATTCAAATCTTCATCTTCAACAATTAAAAGTTTATACTTTTTCCAGTCTAATTTTTCTACCTCAATATTTTCTACATTGTCCGATTTATCATGTATATGAATTTTTTTAACGGAAAGAGGTAAGGAAAAATAAAAAGTAGCCCCTTTTTCTTTTTCCGATTCAAGCCACATATCGCCCCCTAAAAGCTGACATAATTTTTTTGATATGGTTAATCCTAAACCTGTACCACGATAAAATTTATTACTATTGTCCTCAATTTTGCGGAAACGTTCAAAAATAATTTCTTGTTTATCTTTTGGAATACCTATACCGGTATCTTTTACATAAAATTGAATAAATCTTTCTTTTAGCTCAAAACCAAAATTGATAAAGCCTGATTCGGTAAATTTTAAAGCATTATCAAGCAAGTTATTCATTATTTGCTTAAAACGATAGGGGTCGGTATTTATATGGATTTGTTCATCTTTATTATTATTATCGTAAATAAGTTCTATGCAATCCGGTTTTTGTTTATTAAATTTTTGAAATAAATCAAGCATTATTTGTTTTATTTCAAAATCGGTTTTTTCAATTTTTACTTTTTCAACTTCTATTTTTGATAAATCAATTATATCATCGATTAATTCTAACAAATTAGCACTACTTTCTTTAATAATTTTTACATACTCCTCTTTTTCGCTATCGGTAATTCCGTGTTGCGACAATAAATCGGCAAAACCGATAATGGCATTCATGGGTGTACGTATTTCGTGGCTCATATTTGCCAGAAAAGCAGATTTTAAATGGTCGGATTCTTCGGCTTTAACTTTTGCTTGTTTTAATTGTTGTTCGTATTTTTTACGTTCGGTAATATCTTTACATACTAACAAAATACGCGGTTTACCGTCTTCAATTTCCATAAAGCCATTCATAGAAACATAGGTACGGTTACCATCGGGACGGTCAAAAATTGCTTCAAAATCAACAATATTTTCTTCTTTTTTACATTTTTCGATTACTTCAATAATATCGGATTTGCAGGATTGAGCAGTCCATTCCAATATGGAACGCCCTAGAATATTATCTAATGATGAAAAGCCAATCATTGCCAAATAAGACTCGTTGGCTTCTTCAATTCTGCCACGTTCGTCTAAAATAGCAAGTCCGGTATAAGTTCGTTCGAGTATGTAGTTCAGTTTCGATTCGGTTTTCTTAATTTTTTGTTCTGAATATATTTTTTGTATAATGTGTTTTAAAGTTTTTTCAAGTATATGTTCCGACATGGTACTTTTCTTCAGATAGTCGCTAGCTCCAACCCGTAATGCTTCGGCTACTACCGATTCGCTACCGTATCCTGTGAGCAAGATAAATTCAGCTTTACAACCTAATTCTTTAAATTTTTTGATGAGTTCAATACCATTTTCATTTCCCAACAGATAATCAACAAAAATCACATCAAAGTTTGTATTATTACACTGTCTGAATCCTTCTTCACTGTTATCAACCATGATTAGCTGAATATTTAAATCCGGAATTTTATTTAGATAACGGTTTAAAATATTCAAATCTGCAGGATTATCATCTATGATTAATATGTTTAATGAATTAGAGTTTGTCATTTAATATCTTAATTGTATATAAAGTTAAATATTATCTATTAATTTTTATGGTAAATAAACAAAAAATTATGGGTCTATGTTAAAAAATTTTTAGGCGGAACCTTATTCAATGAAAACCAAAAATCTTCCAATTTATGAACGACATCCATAAAGTCATTAATTCTAACCGGTTTGCTTATATATGCATTTACACCTAAGTTATAGGAGTCGATAATGTCTTTTTCTTGATCGGAGGTAGTGAGCATAATTACCGGAATAATTTTTAAAAACTCATCTGTTTTGATTTCTTTTAAAACCTGCTTTCCATCCATACGAGGCATATTAATGTCGAGTAAAACTAAATCAGGTATGGGATAGCTTTTTCTATCTGCATACATTCCTTCTCCTCTAAGATATTCCATTGCTTCAACTCCATCGTTTGCTATCTGCAAATTAATGTTTACACGACCTTTTTTGAAGGCTCGAACGGTTAATTGCTGATCTGCCGGGTTATCTTCTACGAGTAATACTACTACCAAATCACTATTTTTTTTATCCATTATTATCATATAAGTGTTCTATTTTATCAATTCATTATTGCTTAAATCATCTTTAAATATAATTATAAAACTTGTCCCTTTTCCTACTTCTGATTCTACGGTAATGCTTGCTTTGTGCCGGTCAATAATTTTTTTACAAATGGCAAGCCCTATACCGGTTCCTTCGTATTTATTTCTGGAATGCAATCTTTTGAAAGGAAAGAAAATCTGATCAAAATATTCTTGTTTGATACCGATACCGTTATCAATTACTTTGATAATTATTTTCTTATCTATGTTTTCAGCTTCGATTTTAACAACAGGCTCTTTTTCTGAACGAAATTTTATAGCATTGCTTATTAAATTTTGAAAAACACGATGTAGCTGTACAGCATCACCTTTTACCGTAGGTAAATTTTTCCAGATGACTGTTGCGTTTGTTTCTTTTATTTTAACTTCCAAATCTGAAACAATAGTACTGATTAAACTATTTAAATCTACAGGTTCCTTTCTAAATTCAACTCTTCCGGCTCGTGAAAGTTGCAATAAATCCTGAATAAGCGTATTCATGCGGGTGGTAGCATCTACTATAAAATTTATATCATCCTGAACGTCAGGGCTAATATCTTTTCCGAGGTCTTCACTTAATAAATCGCAGTAGCTGGTAATAGTGCGCAGTGGTTCACGCAAATCGTGGCTGGCTACATAATTAAATTCTTCGAGTTCTTGATTATTTTTTTCCAATTGATGGATATAATATTGTACTTTGCGTTCGGCCTCTTTGCGCATGGTGACATCAATACCTATGCCACCAATAAGTGTGGGTTTATCTTTTCGATGAATAGGAAACTTCCAAACTTCAAAATGGCGCAATTGGTATTTATTATCGTAAGTACTCAATTCATAATGTACATTTTCTTTTAAAGCTTTTAAGTCTCTTTTTCGCTCAATTTCAGCATCATCAAAATAGGAAGACACTATTTGTTTATTTAACCAGTTTTGCGCATCAAAATTTTTTACTAAGAAGCGGTTTACAAACCGAAAAGTAGAATCCTGATTTTTAATATAGGCAGCTGCCGGTAAAAGTTCCATAAAAGTACTAAACTGTTCTTGCGATTCTGCTAATGCTGCCTGAACTCTTTGTGTTTCAATATCACGTTTTACAATTTGTTCCAGCATATTATTAAATCCATCGTATAAAAAACCTATTTCATCGCTATACCATTTTTGTACTCTAATCGAGAAATCACCTGTTTCTGAAATTTTTTGTATGGACGTTGCTAATTTTAAAATGGGTAAAGAAATTATTTTTTGAAAAGAGTTTGCCAATAAAACTACGAAAATTGCTACTACAATACCGGTAACAATTAATAAAAAAATATACTCTTTAACTTTTTGGCGTAAATTTTCGGTAGAAATAACAAATAATATAGTTCCTAAAAATTCGCCTTTACTCATTACCGGTTCAATGATATAAAGTTTATCATTTTCAAAATAATGTGTAGATGTTTTTTGTAAAAATTTTTTATTGGTTGCCGGTAAATTATGATAGGATGCAAAAAAATCTCCTTTTGCATCGTATAATTCTACCTTTTCAACAAATTCAATAACTTCCAGCTTATTAATTTGTTCAACAGCCTCTTCATTTTCATCAAATATTAAAGGAAATATTATGTACTCAGATAACAAGCGTGCTGTAAGTGCATTTTGTGCAACTAAGTTCTTTTTTAAGTTAGATATACTGTTAATTGTTAAAATAGAAAAACCAATAATTATGGCTATAATGCTAACAATAGCAATAATTACCGTAATTTTTGAACGTATGGATAAATTTAGTAAAAATTTCATGTGATTTTTTAAATTGTTTTTATTTGTCACATAGCCTGTTCCGCAACTGCGGAAGAACCGTCCCGTTTACGGGGCTTGTTTCATATTATTACCGTATTACTTTTTCAGCACGTCCGAGTAACTGAGTTCCTATATATATTCCGCTTGTATCGGCTTCTTTTTTGTTTATAATAAAACGAATATATTCGCCACGTTTAAATAATAAAATCATTACTCCTTTTTCGGCAAAACCTTTTGTATCACCAAAAGTTAAAATTGGTTTTCCGCGCGTATATTGAATAATTTTTGATACATCATATTTTTCGGAAGATGAAATAAAAAGAATATCACTTCCTTCAATTTCTTGAATAGAATGAATGTTTCTGACTATTATGTGCTTGTCATTTATTTTCAAACTCTTGTTGTGTTCAAGCTCTTTTAATTTACCTTCAAAAGGGTCTTCGCCAATAATTGAGATTACAAAGGGTAGTTTTTTATTATGGACTTTTGAGTGTGGAGGCCATTTGATAAAATTAAGTGCAATTTTATAAATAAGTGCACGCTTATATACATATTCATCTACATTTTTCTGAGCTGTTAAACTGCCGGATTGCAGATAAATAAATATAGCAAGAGTTTTTAGTAATAGGCTATTGGTGAATTTTTTATCTATAATTGTTTTGATCATAGAGGAAAATATTTCCCGATACTGTTTTTATTTAACCTTAAATCCGCAACTATCTTCTACTGCAAAGCCAAACTGCATGTCATTATTGGGAATGCTCGTTTTTCGATACTCACCATCCGCCAGCTGGCGGATGTCTGCGTGTCTCAAAACTGCGCTACACCAATACAGACGCACATTTTGGCTTTTTGCTGCGAACATAGCTACGGATTTAAGGTTTAACAAAATTAACATTAAAAATGAAACTTTCAAGTTTTGATAAAATGATTCTATAAAAATAGGAAAATATTTTTAATTGTCCTTAAATCTATATCTTTTAAAAATTTTATTTGTATTTAAAGTGAAAACATCATTTTTTATATTATTTTGCATGGAAAATTAAAATCATGTTTATTCACGAAAGTAAAATAAGAGTTCGTTACGGCGAAACTGATAAAATGGGCTATGCCTATTATGGTATTTACCCTCAATACTACGAGGTTGGTAGAACAGAATTAATCAGGAACTTTGGTATAAGCTATAAGCGATTGGAGGATGAAGGAATTATGCTTCCCGTGTTAAATTTAAATATTAAATATTTAAAACCGGCTTTTTATGATGATTTGCTTACTATAAAAACAAAATTGGTGAAAATGCCGGCGGTGCGTATAGAGTTTGAATATGAAGTTTATAATCAAAACAATGAATTATTGAACATTGGTTATACAACATTGGTTTTTATTGATGCTAAAACCCGTAAGCCTCAAAAAGCTCCTCAGGATTTTTTAGAAAAATTAGAAATATATTTTAAAAAATAAAAAGGCTGCCGGTAATTATACATTTTTGTTTCATACCTAAATTAAGCGATTATGTACAAAAAGAAGTGCCAAGATGTTGAGAATAAAAAGTTTAGAAAAAAGTAAGAATACCTTTAGTTATTAGCGTCTTTTTTTGTAAATCTTTTTAGCTCAATAGATAGGTGCTTATTGAAGTAGATAATCACTCAATTTAGGTCATAAAGAGGTTTATTATTTTATCAGCCCTATTTTCATTTTAAGGATTTGTGCTTTCATATGGTTTGCATAAAAATCATTATATTTGTATAAAAGCTAAAATAGTAAAACATACAAGATGAAGTTGCAAAATATTTCCGAATCACAAATTATTGAAAAAATCAGCTTTGAAAATCATTGGTGGAATGATAAAAAAATTGATGACCATTATGAAAATATGCCGCGCCGGATATATTTCAGCATTTTTATGCAAATAATCAATTCGGTAAATGATGAACGGGCGGTTGTTTTATTGGGACAGCGCGGTATCGGGAAAACGGCTATGCTTAGTCATACTATTCAAGCATTAATAGATAAAGGTGTTCCTTCAAAAAAGATTGTTCTAATTTCGTTTGCCATACCGATTTTTAAGGGTTTAAGTTTAGAAGAAGTTGTTGGGCTTAGTCTGAAAGCTTTAAATACTAAATTTGCTGATGATTTGTATTTTATTTTTGAAGAAATTCAATATTTGGATAATTGGGAAGAACAATTGGAGCAAATTTCAGCTATGTATCCAAAAGCTTTATTTATAGGCTCCAGTTCAATCGGAATTAAATCTGCAGGTTACAGAAAAGCCCGAAGTAAACGTTTTCATTCGTTTTTATTACCGGTACTTTCTTTTTATGAATTTATCGAAATACGCAATCAACAAAATCCCATTAATTTTGCCGATGATTACTCAGCCGAACAAATTGGTATTTTTAATCAATATTTACTGGATTATATTAATTACGGAAATTATTCATCGGTGGTTATCTCATCAAAAATTAATCATGAACAAGTGCGGCTTGAAGG
>JALSLF010000187.1 GCA_026988445.1 Bacteroidales bacterium | reverse complement strand
AATAAAGTAGGCTGCGATGCTCAGTATATTTATTTCAAGAATATTATATGCTTCAAGTACAATACTCGAATTAAAAATCAAGCTTTTAATATAAAATACCGTTAAGTTAAAAAAGACAATGAGTAAGATAAAAGCAAAAAATACGATAAGTTGTTTTATAATTTTGCTTTTCTGCTTGAATTTGCGAACAAATTTCCCTTTTCTGAAAACAATGAAAAAACTCATTGTGAAAAATAAAATCAATAAAGCATTAATTAAAAAATCCCCAAGCGATGGGAAAAAATACGATACGGCAAAATATCCCGGGTCAAAAAAATCTAAGGAATAGATTTGAAAAGGATATTTGAATTCAAGCATTAAATATCGTGCAAACAGAATAAATGCAATTACCGATAGAATAATGTTTACGGCATTTGCTTGTTGCAAGCGTAATTGCCGGAACCATTTTATTAAAAATAACAGAATAAATATTAAAGACAGAAAATAAAGCACCCCGATTAGTTGCCAATCAATACTACTCGAAAAGATGGTATTTACAGGCACCAGCGAAAACAGGAAATTTCCCTGCCGGTCGTTTATGTCAAAACTATAAGATAAAGATACTAAAGAGACTTTTACCGAAGGTAAAAGTTTAAAATCTTTTTGAAAATTGTTTTTAAGATATTCATTTTCAAAAGAATATTGGTGTTTTAGTAAAATAAGCCCGATGACATCAATGTTTTTTGCATGAACATGCTTTACCAAAAACCAGGCATTGTTTAAGCGAAGTACATTATTGTTTAAATTACTTTCTGAATATTTTAAGGGTAAATCAATACTATTATCTGTCCAAAAGCGCAAGCTGTCGTGTAAAAAAACAGCAACTGTTAAACCTTTATCACTAAGTTTTTTAAAATTAAGTTGTTTGTTTATTTCAAATAAATCGGTTTTGCTACTGTCAATATATAAGCTACTTTTATTAAATACATCATTCAAATATTCGGCTATTTTATCTTCTTTTTCATAAAGTATCTTGCTGAATTCCTGTGTGTCAATCTTATAACTATCGGGTTTTGATTGATATTCTTGAATAAATATAGCTGCCAGAGCAAAAGTTATTGAGGCAATTAAATATCTGATATTTTTTTTGTATTTATCCATTCCGTTTTATTCGTTATGATAAGGTAATGAATTAATTATAGTATATGCTCTGTAAATTTGTTCCATAAAAAAAAGCCGTATAATTTGATGCGAAAAAGTCATTGCCGATAATGAGAGCAAAAAATTTGCCCTTTTATATACAGCATCTGAAAAACCATAAGCTCCGCCTACCGTAAAAATTAATTGTTTTGTGGCAGTATCTTGTTTTTTGCGAATAAAGTTGGCAAATTTCAATGAGTTTAAACTTTTTCCTTTTTCATCGAGTAAAATTAAAAAATCATTTGTTTTTAGTTGTTTTAAAATTAATTCAGCTTCTTTTTCTTTTATTTGTTGTATTGATAATTTTTTTTGATTTTTTAAATCAGGGATAATAATTATTTCAAAATCAACAAAACGTTTTAAACGCTGCAAATACATATCCATGCCTTCTTTTACGAATTTAAAAGATGTTTTGCCAATTAATACAAACTTTATATTCATAAACAAATTTTAATTGTTTTTTTCAAAAATACAAAAATACTTATAAAAAAGTCATGTTGGGTTGATTATTTTGAGAAAATGGAGTTTTTATTGATTTATGGAACGTTTTTCCGGTTTTTTGTAGTTTGCGGGTAATTAGATTGTTTGAGCGATATTCTGTTTTGCTTGATATTTTTGTTAACAGTGTATTTGGGTAATTAGAATAAAAGATGTAAATTAGCAGTAATGGAAACAATAGAGTTTAAGACAACAATAAAAAATGGAACAATCCGTATTCCTGAGGAGTTTAAAACAAGTGAAGGAAATACGGTTAAAGTGATATTACTATTTGATGAGCAAGACAAATCAAGCAATAGTAAAGAGTTGCTATCCGTTATTGAACAAATGAAAAAAGCGAACTTATTTTCGGATATTGAGTATCCTAATGAATGGCAACGAAAATTGAGAGATAAGTGGAAATAAGCTATTGATTGATAGTAATATTATTATTTTTTTGTCAAAAGGACAAATAGAGATTGATGATATACTTTCTAATTATGACAAAATTCTTGTTTCTATTATTTCTTATATGGAAATTTATGGTTATTCATTTAAAAATAAGCGAGAAAAAGCCTTGGTAGATGCTTTTTTTAATTTAGTTGAAGTTATTGGCATTAATAAAAGTATTGCAAATATTGTTATTGATTATAGAAAAACAGCTAATAAAAAGATAAAACTTCCCGATGCTATTATTTTAGCAAGTGCAAAATATATGAGTGCCGACCTTTTAACAGATGATTGGGATGACTTTGTAGATGTTGATAATGATGTCAATGTGCTGAAGTTGAGATAGTAGATGCTGCTATCAATCCTTTTTTCTTTACTTGTAATGATAGATTGTTGATAAGTATGCGGCAATATGTTATTTGCTGGTTTGGTTTTTGTGGCGTTAAGTTCAAAAAAACGAATTATTAAAAGTGAACTTAATTTTAAAAGCCCCCGTTATTATTTTATTAGTTTTCATGTTTCAGTCTTTGGAAATGAAAAGTCAAGATACTTTTCCCAAAGAACTGCGAAATGCTTTTGCAAGTGGTAACTCGGAAAAACTTGCCCGTTATTTTGGTAAAAATATTGAATTAATGCTACTCGATAAAGGCGATGTATATAGCAAAGCACAAGCTGAATTAATTATTCGTAATTTTTTCGGCAACAACATACCGCAATCCTTTACCATTGAAAGCGAAAGTAGTAATGAAGATATAAATTATGCCGTAGCACTATTTGAAACCCGCAAAAATAATTACCGCATATTTATTACCTACCGAAAAAATAATAAAAAGCCAGTACTCAGCCAGTTGGTAATTAGTGAGGTGGGGGAGGAGGAGTGAAATAAAAAATTTATTTGTTCAAACAAATACTGTATTTTTGCTCCAAATTTAATAAAAACCAATGAAAAATACAGATTTTTTAAACAAAAATATTGAATCGCTTATTGATTTAGCTGTTAAGGAAGATATTGGCGATGGCGACCACAGTACTCTTTCTTGTATTCCGGACAGTGCAAAGGGAAAAGCAAAACTTTTGGTAAAAGAAAACGGAATTATTGCCGG
>JALSLF010000186.1 GCA_026988445.1 Bacteroidales bacterium | reverse complement strand
ATTTTTATTCTATTAATATCTTGCAATACCATGAATTTAAAAGTTGGAGATACAGCCCCTTCTTTTTCTTTATTGAATCAGAACGGAGAAAAAATCACACTTTAGCAGCTGATTAAAGACAGCATTTTAGTACTTTATTTTTATCCAAAAGATGAAACAAAAGGATGTATTGCACAGGCATGTAAATTTAGAGATGATTATGAAATCTTTAGAGAAAATGGCGCAAGCGTGGTTGGTATTAGTTCTGATTCTGTTGAAGCACATCAAAAGTTTATTAAAAACCATAATTTACCTTTTATGCTTTTGGCAGATGTGGATGGTAAAGTACGTAAAAAGTATAATGTTCCTAAAACTTTGGGCTTAATTCCCGGACGAGTAACATACATTATAGATAAGCAAGGGAAAATCATTCATATTTTTAATTCCCAATTCAATCCCCAAAAACATGTCCTTGAAGCAATATCGGTTATAAAAAGTGTTTCTAAATAAGTTTAGTTTTCTGCTAATCTTTTTAATTTTTCTGAATTTTCATTAAGTATTGAAGATAACGAATTTATATTATCGGAAATACGGTTTATTTCTTGTGCCATAGTATTAATAACTTGCATCCCCGAGTTTATTTGGTTCATTCCTTCTTTTTCTTGAGCTATCGATTCACTGATTTGTATAATATAGTTAAAACTTTTATCTACCTCATTTACCATTTGCGACATAAAAGTTCCGGCTTGGTCAGAAAGTGCAATCCCTTCATTAACTAAACTCACAATTTGCTTGGCTGCTTCTTGACTTTTCTCTGCCAATTTTTTAACTTCCGCAGCAACTACCGAAAATCCTTTACCTGCATTTCCTGCCCGTGCAGCCTCAATTGCTGCATTTAATGCCAGTAAGTTTGTTTGGCACGCTATTTCATTAATTATACCAATTTGACTGCTGATGTCACTAATTGAATTGAACACTCTACTTAATGCTAAATCACTCTTTTTAATTAATTTTTTTGAATTTTTGGTTATTTTAGATGTGTTTCCTGCATATTCCGCATTATTATTTATCGATAATGTTAAGTTTTCAATGGTTGATGTCATCTCTTCAATATTTGCAGCTTGACCATTAGCATTATTCGATAAATTGCGAATGGTATTTTGAAGCTTTTGAGATAATTCTCGCTGAATTTTTACTGATTTTTATAACTCTTGAATAATCTCTTGAAGTTGTTTGTTTTGTTTATCTACTTTTTCTGAATGAAGTTCTGTTATTTTTTGCGATGAACTGGATAGATGATAAATAAAATAAAGCGCCATTACATTACCAAGAACACTAAACACACTATTTATTACAATAGTTCTTACCCTCCTGAGCTATATCTTTATGCATAAGATATATGCCTATAATTCCTGCTATCGCAATTATTCCGTTAAGAAACAAAACTTTTTTTGATGCAAATATTGAACCTGCTATATAAAAAACTATGATTATAAAATAACTGGCAATATAAGGCAAGAAAGTATCCTGAGCATCTTTTAAAAAAGTAACAGCTATTATTTCAACAGAAAGAATTGAAATAGCAAAAAAGTTTCCTGCAAATTGATATTCAAAATTTTTAACAACAACTAAACTCACAACACCTACCGTTATGAGCATATAGTGGACATAATATCTTGAAAATAAGAAATTATCATTAATCACTACTAAAATTACAATATTCAGCATAACCAAAAACATAGCTATTAAATTTACAATAACAATAGCCTTAGTTTTTTGTTTAATCATGTAAGGAGCATTATTAGCTCTGGCCGCAAAGTAGTCGATAAGTTTCATTTCATCCTATATGTTTCTTTTTTCAAAGATAAAAAAATATTTTTAAATTAAAAGTGTGTTATATTTACCTGATTTGTTTGATAAATTCTAATAAGTACTGACGTATTGTCATGGTTTGTGCGTTTTTGTGTCAAAAGTTCATGTCGAGATGTTATTTTGGACAATGGCAATAAAATTGATAAGCAAATAGCGAATAAAAAATAAAAAAAAGGAGATAAAAGCTATGAATTTGAATAATTTTACCATAAAATCACAAGAAGCCATACAAAAAGGGCAGCAAATAGCCCAAGAATTTGGTCATCAGGCAATAGAGCCGGCACATATATTAAAAGGTGTGTTGGATGTTGATGATAATGTGAGTAACTTCTTGTTAAAGAAAATGGGGGTTGACCCTCTTAATTTTGAACGGGTACTTGACAGCATTATTAACTCTTATCCCAAAGTAAGTGGGGGAGAGGCGTATTTATCCAATGATGGACAAAAAGCATTGCAAAAAGCAATTAGTCTTTCAAAAGAGTTTGGAGATGACTATGTTGCCGTTGAACATATCCTTTTGGGTATTCTTTCAGTTGGCGGACAAGTTTCGCAAATGATGAAAGATTTAGGCATTACCGAAAAACACTTAAAGCAAGCCATTGAAGAGCTGCGTAAAGGTTCTAAGGTAAATAGTCAAACAGCAGAGGATACCTACAACTCATTGGAACGTTATGCAATTAACTTAAATGAGCGTGCAAGAACCGGAAAACTCGACCCTGTAATTGGGCGTGATGATGAAATCCGTAGGATTTTGCAAATTTTATCGCGCCGTACTAAAAACAATCCGATTTTAATTGGAGAGCCGGGTGTGGGTAAAACGGCTATTGCCGAAGGATTGGCGCACAGGATAATTAATGGCGATGTACCTGAAAATCTTAAATCAAAGCAAATTTATTCATTAGATATGGGCGCTTTGATTGCCGGAGCTAAATATAAAGGTGAGTTTGAAGAGCGTCTGAAAGGTGTTGTGAAAGATGTTTTGGCTTCGGACGGCGAGATTGTATTGTTTATTGATGAAATCCATACTTTGGTGGGTGCCGGAAAAGGTGAGGGAGCAATGGATGCCGCTAATATCTTGAAACCGGCATTGGCTCGCGGTGATTTACGTGCAATTGGAGCTACTACATTAAGCGAATATCAAAAATATTTTGAAAAGGATAAAGCTTTAGAACGGCGTTTTCAAATTGTTATGGTTGATGAGCCGGATACGATGAGTGCCGTTGCCATTTTGCGTGGTTTAAAAGAACGATATGAAAATCATCATAAAGTACGGATTAAAGACGATGCAATTATTGCTGCAGTTGAGCTTTCGCAAAGATATATTACCGATCGGTTTTTGCCGGACAAAGCGATTGATTTGATTGA
>JALSLF010000185.1 GCA_026988445.1 Bacteroidales bacterium | reverse complement strand
GTTTTTGGTTAATAATAAGTCCGGTTTATCTGCCGGACTTTTATTGTTATTGGCTTACATCTTTTTAATTTTAAATTCAACCCGTCTGTTTTTTATTTCAATAGCTTCCGAGCCGGTACCCAGCGGATGGGTGCCGCCGTATCCTTTTCCTGAAATTCGGGAAGGAGAAATACCATGTTTAACGAGATATGCTTTAACGGCATCTACTCTTTTTTGCGAAAGTTCTAATAATAAGTCTGGTTTTCCGCGGGTATCGGTATGTCCCGATAGTTCAATTTCCATTTGCGGGTATTGTTTCATTAATTGTACTAATCGGTTTAGTTCGGGGTAGGAAGTTTCGGTAAATTCAGCTTTACTTCGTTTAAATTGTACGTTTTTTAAATTGATGGTTTGTCCTGTTTCAATGGGTACTAAGTAAAGGTATTTTTTTATTTCTTGATATTTAGATACTTTACTTAAATCTATGTGTTCGTTAATTGCCATATAACCCAATGCTTCTGCTCTTATCCCATATTTTTTACCGTAAGCTAAAATAATTTTGTAGTTGCCGTATTTTGCACTTGATTTTACTTCACTGATTTTTGCTCCTGTATTTAAGTCTTCGCAAATAATTTTTGCAGCAATCGGTTTTTTTGTTTTTTTATCGTAAACTTTTCCCGATAATAATACAACAGGGTCAGGTTTCGCTTCTTCACTCATTTTTATTTCAAAAACATCTTCTTGTCCTAAAGAATTTTTTGCCGATACCAGATAAGCATAATCACCTTTTGCGGCAATAGAATAGTAAGTATCCCATTCAGTAGAATTAATGGTAGGTCCCAGATTTTGTGGTTTAGACCATTTTCGCCAACTGTTGTCTAATCGTTTAGTAACAAAAATATCGGCACTTCCGTAACCCGGATGCCCATAAGAATAAAAATAAAGTGTTTTGTTGTCAGGGGCAATAAATGGTGTACCTTCGTTAAAGAAGGTATTCAAATCAGTTCCCATATTAAAAGGTTTGCTATATTCGCCGTTGGGCAAACGAAAACTTACATATAAATCTTTTTCTCCATAACTATCATCTCGTTCAACAGACATAATCAGTACTTTTCTATCAACCGTAGGGCAATAACTTTCGTATTCATTGCGATTATAAAAATCCTGAATTACAATTTGTTTGGGCACCGACCAATTGCCATCCGGTTTCCGGTGCGAAATGGAAATTCCCGCATCGCTTAGAAATTCACCGGTAGAAGTGTAAAGTCCTTCTAACCAAAGCGTATTATTATCCGGCGAAACGGCAATTACCAAATTATCTCCTGAATTATTTATGGGTTTTCCCATGCGTTTTAGGCTGTTCCATGTCCCGTCATTTTTACGGGTAGCATACCAAACATCGTATTTCTTTTCAGCTCCTTCGTTCTGTGGATGATTTTGACGAGCTACGTACAAAGTTTTTCCATCCGGAGAAATAATGGGTGCAATCTCCGAATATTTTGAGTTAATATTTTTTCCCAGATTTTTTTTCCGGTATTTCGGATTAATATTTTTTACCAGATTAATTCGCTCCCTGTTGTAATTTACTTTTAAATAATCAACACTTACCGTCATATTATGGTATAAAATAAAACCAATATAGTTTCCGTAAAAAGCTAAATAATTTAAAGAAGCAACTTTTTGTCCGTTAATATAAAAATCAAGTTTATTAAATTTATACCTAATCGCTAATTTGTTGTATTGCCCCGGTTTTATAGCCGTTGATTCTGTCCATTTTTTTAGTTCTGTCCATGAGCCGTTTTTATATTTCCCGATACTAAAATAACCTGTTTCGGCAATTAAAAAATTGTAACTGTTTTTCCAAGATGCTGCACCCCAGACTATTCCATAACCCCAATCCTTAACTCCGCTAAGCTGTTTTATTTTAGTTTCGATATAAAATTCTTTATCTTTAGCGATGTTAAACTCCTTCCAAAAATTATAGGAGGCACTTGTTCTTTTATGTTCAATTTGATAGTACCCGTCTTTGATAATAGTTTGCACATCAGCTGTATTTTTAGTACTCCAATTACGTTTATTACTATTAAAATCTTCATAAAAATAAATATCGTACTGTCCTTTTAGCCCTGAATAGCTAAGAAACAATAAACTTGCAAGAAAAATTTTTTTTAGCATGGTGCCCTATTTAGTTTCTTAACAAATTTCTAAAATATTAAGGGAAATATCAATATTTTTTGATAAAATAAAAAAAAGCCTTCCGTAAGGAAAGCTTTATAAGGTAATATTTGTATATCCTTAAATCTGCAACTATCTTCTACTGTAAAGCTAAAACCACCTTTGCCGGTTGTCGGATAAGTTTATCACGCACCTTTGGTGCTTGCTTATTTCTTAACACAATATTATACCTATCCCGAAAGGATAGGCTATTATATTGAGCACCTTTGGTGCTAAGAATCCACTTTTGATTTTTATAAGCCAAATTTTCTCTCTGAATTTTAAAAAAGGCAGAATCAAGACTTAAAAATAAATAAAAACAATGTAAAAGTCAAATTTTAAGTTAGTTACGAATTTTATTTTTTTTTTTTAATTTTCCTACTTATAGAGATATCAGTAAGTTTAGTTTTTATGTATTACATGATTAAGGTTTTAGAAACAGCTATTCTAATTTTACAATTTTACCTTTACTTTTTATTTGGTAGTGGTCAACAGAGGTGTTCCCGTCTATATCATCAAAACTTACGGTAATTTTATAATTTTCATCAATCTTACCTTCGGTAATTGTATATTGTCCGGCTTGCGGTCCGGCACCTAACATTACAAATGAGGCAAAATCTATGCTTGAAATAAAATTTCCATGATTATCAAAAGTGCATAAATAAAAATAAACCGAACCCATTTCAAATCTACCGTAAACAATGGCTGTAAATTCATTAGTTTGTATTGGACTGCTGACAAAGTAAAAATCAGTATATTCAGCCATTTCTTCAAAATCGGCTTTTTTAAGTTTTTCTGCTTTTGTAAGATATTTAACCTGCTGCTCCAAAGGAATTTTAGCATAAATTTGTTCAGCATCATCTTCAAAATCGGGCTTTAGTACATAAGGTAAAGAGGAATGCGGGAATTTATTTATAAACTGCTTGAAATCAGGACTAAGTTGTGGTTCTAATTCTTGTTTGCTTTCAACAGGTTCTTCTTTATTAACAGCGTTTGTTATTTCTTCAATTTTTACATCACCGGGCAAATTATTTT
>JALSLF010000184.1 GCA_026988445.1 Bacteroidales bacterium | reverse complement strand
TCAATCATTCAATCATTCGCTCATCCGCCGGTAGTCGGACAAATTTCAATCATTAATACGCATGATCATCCTCTTCCATTTCGGTTTCGCTTATTGAAACTTTATCCATTGATTTCCAAGCCCACCAAATATAAGCGGCTACAAAAGGTATCATTAAAGAAACATAACTCATTACCGTCAAAGTATATTGACTTGATGAACTGTTTTCAATAGTTAATGAACTTTGTAAATCAAAAGTAGAAGGATAATACGAAGTATTATTATATCCTGCTAAGAAAAACAAAGCCAAAACGGTTAAAATAGTACCTGCGCCGGAAAACCAAATACCTTTATTGCTGTTTTTAAACAGATTGATGAAAATACCGTACAACACGCCCACAACTCCGGTAAGGAAAATAATTAAAACCAAAGGCATCTCAGTAAGATTATTGAAATATTTATGTGCTTGCATATATACTTCTTTCGTATCTGCATGGTAAGCAAATCCATCAATAAACATTAAACGGATAACAAAAAATAAAAAGAAAATCAAAAATATAACTGCATTTCGCTTTAAACATATTTTTGCACGTTGTATAATTACTTCATTATTAATATTATTCATAAAATATAAAAGTGCTAAAACACGAGCCAAAAAGAAAACCGCCAAACCAAGCGCCAAATTCAGCATAAAGGCAAGGTTTTTTGTAGTCCAAACAGCTTCCAAGCCGTGCCAAGGATTTTTCCAAGCTGAAATAATCGGCATATTGCCACTTGTTAAATCCACAAGGTTCATTTTATCAACGGAAAACTGCGAACCGGTAAAAAATGTAGCCACTGCAACACCCAACAAAATACTACCTACGGCACCATTTATAAACAAAAAAGTTTCGTATGTTTTTGTGCCGAGAAAGTTATTGGCTTTAGTCCGGTATTCATAAGAGACAGCCTGTAGGATAAATGCAAACAAAATAGCCATCCAAACCCAATAAGCACCTCCAAAACTGGTAGAATAAAAAAGCGGGAAGGATGCAAAAAAAGCACCTCCGAATGTAACCAGCGTAGTAAAGGTAATTTCCCACTTTCTGCCCAGTGAATTAACCAGCATAGTACGTTCTATTTCGGTTTTCCCAAGTTTATAGATTAAGGTTTGTCCGCCTTGAACAAAAAGAAGGAACACCAAAAGAGCACCCAATACGGCAATTAAAAACCACCAATATTGTTGTAAACTTAAAAATGATAAATTTTCAAACATAATTAATTCCTCCTTTATTTTTTAGTTGAATTTTCAGTAATTTCAGGACCTTTACGAACAGTAGTCAGCATGATTTTAATTTCGGCAATTAAAAGTGCCGTAAAAACTAACAAAAACAAAAAGAAGGTAATTTGTACCGAATAGGTATCAATTTGCGATACTGCCGCAATATTCGGCATCAGGTCTTGTATTACCCAAGGCTGACGACCCACTTCGGCAACCACCCAACCGGCTTGTTGAGCCAGATAAACCAGCGGAATAGTCCAAAGAGCAGTCCAAAGCAACCACCGTTTATCTTGCAGTTTATTATTGCGTGCAAGAAAATAAATATAGATAAGTAAAACTAAAAAGAAACCGCCTAAAATGACCATAGTATGAAAAGCATAAAATGAAATTTTCACATTAGGCACCAACATGTGCGGATCTTTACCAAAATAATATCCATAACCAAAATAATTAAAGTTCTCTTTAAAAACTTTTAGGGCATCGGCTGCTTCTTGCTCATTTTTGGCTTTTTTTGCATTTTTATAAGCCGCTAATGCATCAATGGCTACTTTACCTTTGGCAATTTTTTCTTTATAGGAAATAATACCACGTTCTTCATTCCCATGAACTAAATCTCTGATACCCGGAACAAAGGCATTAGCATCTAAAAATGCTAAATAAGAGAGCATGTTGGGTATTTCAAATTTTAAAGCAAATTGCTGTTGGTTAGGCTGTTCAGGACTAGGACTCCCGAAAAAACCAACGGCTACCAAAGGTGCATTTTGTTGCCCGTCGTACAAAGCTTCCATGGCTGCAAATTTCATGGGTTGATGCTTGGCAACCACACGAGCCGATTCATCGCCTGAAAAAATGGTATAAACTGCTGCTAAAATACCAAATAAGGAGGCTACAATAATACTTTTCATGGCAAATTGCTCTTCGCGCTTTTTCAATAAAAACCAAGAACTCACACCTACCACAAAGATAGCTGCCAACAAATAACCCGAGGTAATGGTATGAAGAAACTTATTCATAGCTACCGGATTAAACAGTACATCAGAAAAATTATGCATCTCATTACGTGCCGTATCAGGATTGAATGCCATACCCACCGGATTTTGCATCCAAGAGTTGGCTACTAAAATCCAAAGACCCGATAGATTAGACCCGATAGCGGTTAGCCATGTAGCTGTGAGGTGTGCTTTTTTACTCACCTTATTCCAGCCAAAGAACATTATGGCTATAAATGTAGATTCCATAAAAAATGCCATAATGCCTTCAATAGCCAAAGGAGCACCGAAAATATCGCCAACAAACCAGGAATAATTTGACCAGTTTGTTCCAAATTCAAATTCAAGAATAATTCCGGTAGCCACACCAATGGCAAAGTTAATTCCAAACAGGTTCATCCAAAATTTGGTAATTTTTTTCCATTCAGGATTTCCTGTTTTTACGTAGATACTCTCCATTATCGCCAGGATAAAGCTTAATCCTAAGGTTAACGGAACAAAAATCCAGTGATACATTGCCGTTAAAGCAAATTGTGCTCTGGACCAATCAACTAATGAAAAATCAATCTGTTGCATAAGTGTTACATTGATTTGTTAAATTATTTAGGGTTTGTAAGCTGCTCAATCACATAATCACTTCTTTCTTCGTCGGTCTTAAATTTTGTTTTTAAAAAATCCGGAAAAAAGAACAATTTTAATATGGCAAACATGATAAACAACTTTATTATGATAATTAACCAAAGATTTTTACCTAAGGTCATATTTTTAAAACCTTCTAAATAAAAGTTATAAATATCTTTTAATATTTTAATCATAATATCTTTTTGAACATATGTGCAAAATTATACAAATTTATAAATAGTTCTAATATTTTAAGCAAAAAATAGAAAAGCATCTTTTTATATAATTAATTGATAAAACACTCATTTTAAGCCATATAGACAAATATAGAGCTGTATTTATGCTGACAAACATAATTTTGTCCTGTCTTAAATCCATCATAATCTTTTATGATATTTACATTTGTACACTATTAAAAGCCAAAATTTATAAAATTATGAAAATACTAAAAGAAGTTTTAATTTTTATTATATTTCTGAGTTTTAGCGGAATAGTAAATCAATCGTGTCAAAATACTTCTCGGATTGACGAGAACACGCAACTAATTGAAAAACTTGCCCAATTAAATGGTGTTGAGTTCAGTACCGAACAAGCAGAAGGAAAATATAAACAAGTGTATCAATTAATGATTGAACAACCGTTGGACCATAATAATCCGGAAGGAGAAAAATTTACACAAAAAGTATATCTATCGCATTTAGATGTAAACAAACCGGTGGTTTTATCCATTAACGGATACAGTGCCAATAAAAACAGAATAAGTGAATTGGCAAAACTCTTAGATGCGAATCAAATATATGTAGAACATCGTTTTTTTGGCGATTCAAAACCGGATAATTATGATTGGAATTATTTGAATATTGAACAAGCCTCGGCAGATTATCATCATATTGTAGCGCTTTTAAAAACTATTTATCACGGTAAGTGGATAAGTACCGGAATTAGCAAAGGCGGGCAAACCACAATTTTTTACCGATACTACTACCCTAATGATGTAAGTGCATCGGTGCCCTATGTTGCTCCATTAAATTTTTCGGCACAAGACCCGCGCGTAAATGACTTTTTAAAAAATGTAGGAACTAAAGAATGTAGAGATAAAATATTTGCTTTTCAAAAAATATTTTTAACAAACAGGGATAAATTAATGCCGGCTTTTAAAAAAAATGCAGAACTGAAAGGCTATACATTTAATTTACTGGGGGGTATAGACTTGGCTTATGAATACAGTATTTTAGAATATTCCTTTGCATTTTGGCAATGGCAATTTGTATCCTGCAATGAGATTCCCACCCGTATTGATGAGCCGGATAAAATAATGGAACATTTGAATAAAGTAGATTGTATTTCGTTTTTTTCGGATGAAAGTGTGAATTATTTTCGCCCGTTTTTTTATCAGGGACTTACTGAAATTGGAATGTACACCTATGATACAAAGCCCTTTGGCGATTTAATTAAATATGCACATAATCCAAGTTTTAAATTCACTATGCCTAAAGGCTATGAAAATGCACCCTTTAATGAAAAGTTAATGCGTAGCATTAATAAATGGTTACAAAACGATTCTAAAAATTTCGTATTTATATACGGCGGAAATGACCCTTGGTATTCAACCGGAGTACGTTTAATTAAGGGTAAAACAAACGATTTAATGATGGTTAAAAAAGGCGGTTCACATCGCACACGTATAAAATCGTTTACATTAGACGAACAAAAACAAATATTAGATAGTTTGAACAGATGGATTAAGCCTGATTAAGGGGTTTATAAAACCGGACTACGACTTTTTTAATTTATGATGTGAAGAAATTAAAAAAGTCGTAGTTGAATTATTAAAGTGAAATAGATATTTTTTTAGACAATATCTAATATTAGTAGATTTTACCTAATTTGATGGTTCTTCCACTATTTTACCGGAAAAATATTCAATAGGTTTACATCGGTAGTTGGACAAGTTTTAAACATCTTCGATGTTTTTATTTTTTACCACAAAGAGCACTATGTTTGCCTTCGGCAAATGTGTAATCCACAGATTTTTACAGATCCGCCAGTGGGCGGACACGTGAACGCAGATATTTTAAACATCTTCGATGTTTTTATTTTTACCACAGATGTTCTCAAACCTACACATATCTATTTTGAAAACTACCGCCTACCAGTAACCAGCAACCAGTTACAATATTTACTTTATTCTACTAAATTTACTGCAAATCTGTATCCGTTTTTTAGCGTCTCAATTTTCCTAAACTTTTTATTCTCAACATCTTGACACTTCTTTTTGTACATAATCGCTCAATCCGCCTGTTTTCGGACAAGTTTTTAGATTTTAATCAACCTCTTCAAAATCAGTATATTCGCCAAAATCTTTATCGATTTTTTTTGATTTATCTTTTTTTATTTGAATACTTACTTCACCTTCTCTTTTTATCTTTTCTTGGGCTTGCGTACGTTTATAAAATTCTTGTTCAAATTTTCTTCCCAGAAAAGGTAAAAACAAACGAAAAGCAGTTTTGAATATATAATATACCAATACTGATATCAGTATTATTTTTAATAAAACGCCCATAAATATCAATTTTAAAATAATTTTTTAAGATATTAAACAAATATACGCTATTTATCATATAATTTAGCAGCCAAAAATAGGATAATTCTGTTTTTTAATAAAAATTCATTTACAACATTAGGAGTATTTATCTCACAGGCAACAATTTAGTACATATACTATAGAAGTCTGTTAAATAAAGTTAAAAAAATCAATAAATTCAAAAAATATAGTGAAACATTTTGATGTAATAATAATAGGCAGTGGGCCTGCCGGATATACAGCAGCCGTTAGAGCGCTTGATTTTTCAAAAAACGTATGCATAATTGAAGCAAAAGAGCTTGGAGGAACCGGCGTAATGAACGGGGCTTTAAGTTCAAAAACACTTTGGGAACTTTCGCATGATTATTCGGTAGCTGCATCTATTGATCGTGGTTTTAGAGCATCCGGCTTAATTGTTGATTTTCAAAAAGTAAGAAAAAGTACAATTGCCGCTGCCAAAACCAAACAATTACAAATGCTTTCGCAAATTGAAACATTTTCAAGTCAAAAATGTAAAAATGGCAGCCTAAGCATAAAATTTGGACAAGCCCGCTTTTTAAACAATAAAGAAATTGAAGTTTTACTTTCCGATGGCAAAAAAGAAAATTTATCGGCAGACTATTTTGTTATAGCAACAGGTTCAAAACCACGTGAATACCCGGGAATTGAAGTAGATCAAGAGCGGATTTTTGATTCGGACGGAATTTTAAACATGAAAAAGTTCCCTGAACGTTTAATTATCATTGGTTCAGGAATTATCGGGACGGAATTTGCCACCATATTTTCAAATTTCAAACAAACCGAAGTTCATTTACTGGACCGTGCCCACAGGGTTATTCCATTTGAAGACGATGATGTAAGTGATTTTGTATCTAAAAACTTGGAAAATAACGGGGTAATTATTCACCACACAGCAAATTTACGCAGTATAAAAAAACACAAAGACTATTTAGAGGTAGTTTTGGATTATGCTGCCGGGCACAGTAAAGTTTTAGAAGTGGATGCAGCCCTTATATCAATAGGAAGAGTGCCAAATACAGAAAACTTAGGTTTAGAAAATATTGGAATTACACCAAACGAACGCGGCTTTCTGGAAATTGAAGCTAATTGTTTACTGAAAAGCGAAAAAGAAATTGATAATATATTTGCTGCAGGCGATGTTACCGGTTATGCTCAGTTGGTTAGTGTAGCAGAACTTCAAGGCAGGTACGCTTCCAAAGCAATGATTCATAAAAATCCTTATCCTTTGGATTATTCAAATATGTCCACACTCATGTTTTTTAAACCCGAAGTGGCAGCTGTAGGAATGAATGAAAAACAAGCACAAAAGGCAGGAATTGCTTATAAAGCAGCTTATTATTCAAATGAGTTGGTAAGTAGGGCTATTGCCATGCGAAACACCAATGGTTTTGTAAAAATTATTGTAAGCGATGATAAAGAAGAAAAAATATTGGGAATGCGTGCTGCAGGACCGCAAGCCTCGGCATTTATTGTTTCCATTGCACATCTTATAAATCAAGGTAATAGTTTAAACGATGTAATGCGCGTAGTTCATCCGCACCCGAGTATTACGGAAGGCATTCAGGAATGTTTACGCATTTTGCAAAACAAATCGGTATTTAAAGCTAAGTCGTTTCCTGAGTTGATTCGAGTTTGGAGTTGGAAGCCCTGAGTTTTTTACCGGAACGGGCAGGTAAAGTAAATTTGAATACAGAACCCCTGCCTTCAACACTTTCAATATCAAATGTTCCGCTGTTTCGCTTTATAAATTGTACACATATTGAAAGTCCTAAACCGGAACCCTTTTCACTTTCGGTACCGGGGGTTGTGTATAAATTGTATTCATCGAGTAATAAGGGAATTATCTCCTTTTTTATACCAAGTCCGGTATCTTTAACGGAAATTTCCACTTTGTTGTCCGCTATTTTTTGTCCGAAGACAGTAACTTCTCCTCCTTGGGGTGTAAATTTTATCGCATTTGCTATCAAGTTACGAATTACGATACTAATCATCTCAGGGTCGGCATAAACACGAATTTCAGGACTAAGTTCAGCACTTAATTTAATATTTTTTCCATCAGCAGCACTTTGTAAAACACTAAGGTTTTCATCTACCAATTCGTTGATAATAAACTCTTTTTGAAGCGGGTCGTTGTCTTTTAGCCAATTTGCACCCCAGTTCAATAAATTTTCAGACAAAAAGCTAATGGACACAATACTTTTTAGAATCATACCCAAGATTTTAGAAAGCTCCGCATTTTCTTGAACGTATTCTTTTTCAATTAAAAACTCCAAAATTGATTTTACCGAGCCTAAAGGGCTTCTTAAATCATGTCCTATAATTGAAAAAACTTTAGTTTGTACGGCGGTTAGCTTTTCTAATTCAGATAAGATTTTTTGCTGTTCGGTAACATCGTCTTTTACAGCAACAAAATGTATAATTTGTCCGGTGTCATCCTTGACCGCAGATATGGATGCATATTCGGTAAATGTTTTTCCGTTTTTGCGTTTATTAACAAATTCTCCACGCCACTCTTTACCCGATAATATATCAGCCCACATTTCTTTATAAAACGCATCACTTTTTTCACCGGAGCTTAGTATTCTGGGGTTTTCTCCTTTTACTTCATCAAAAGTATATCCGGTAGTTTCAACAAATTTTGGGTTTACGTATTCAATATTACCCTCTGCATCGGTAATCACAATAGTGCTTGAGCTTTGTTCAATAGCTTTTTTTAATAATATTACATTATTTAGAGTTTCAGTAAGTTCTTTTTTTTGTTTTATTAAAACATCACGTTGTTTTACTATTTGGCTTTGTTTTTTTTCAACCAGTTCTTTAGAAGTTTTCAGGTCATTATTAATTTTAGATTTTTGCTTTATTTGATAAAAAAGTAACAAAGCAAAAAGTATAAAAAACAAACTTACCGCAATAAAAATATTCCTTAGCAATATTTCGCGATGTATTTCAGCAGCTTGCTTAATTTCTTTTTCTTTTTGTCTAAACTCATAAATAAGGCTCAATTTTTCCAGTTTTTCCATGTTTGCAAAATCGGCAACTTTTTTAGCAAAACCGGCATTAAACATATTGTTATGCAAATATTCATACTGTTCTTTTGCTAAATAAGCTTCTTTAAATAGATTTGTTTCAAAATATGCTTTTGCAATTTTTTTGTTTGCTTCTGCAAGTAAACTGTTTTGCTTTAATTCTTGAGCTCTATTTATTGCCTCTTTAAAAAACAATATAGCTGTTTCATAATCATTTTGTAGAACATAAAATTCACCAAAATTTAAAGCATTACGAGCTAAAACAACTTTTGCATTGTGTTGCAACGCTAGTTTTTTGGCATTATTTAGAAAGCTAAAAGCTTTCTCTGCTTCATTTTTTTTCAAATAGCAAAAACCCAAAAAATTATATACGGCAGGTAATTGTCTTTTTACATTATTTTTATCGTAAATAGACATTGCTTTCAAACTGTATTCAATAGCTTTATCAAAATCTTCTTTTTTTGAAAAAAGACCGGCTAAACGAAAATAAGTATGCGCAACATATTTTTCATTATTTAAATTTTTTCTAATCTGTAATGCATCTCTTAAGTATTTCTCGGCATAGGCATAATCACCGGTTTCGCTAAATATCAGCCCCAAATTTATATAAGTAAACGCTTTGAGCTCTAATTTTGAAGAATCGGATATTTCATTTAGGGCATTAGTAAAACACTCGAAAGCTAAATCATATTTTCCCAATTTTTTATAAACCCTGCCAATAAAATTATGAACATTAATAATTCCAACAGTATCCCTAATTTTTTCTCTAATTTTTAAAGATTTATTAAAATAAGCCAGTGCATTATCATAATCAAACATATTTTCAAAGGAGATACCAATTCTGCTGTAAAAAACTCCTTCCAACTCAGGGAATTTTTCTATAGTTAAAACACTTAAGGCTTTTTGATAGTTTTTTAAAGATTCGTTAAAATTACCGTCTAGAGCATATAATCTGGCCAAATAATAATGGGCAAGCATCATTTCTAAACTGTCATTTCGTAAAGTTGCTTTTGTTAATTCATCACTAATATTAGCAAATAAATCAGACCTTAATAAATCCAAATTAAGTGTTTGACCATCAATAAATTGTGCTATTTGCGGCGCATTATAAACAGTATCGGGTAATGCAAGTATTTTATACTTGTTTTGAGCATAAGAAAAGCTTTCTATACACAAAATTATAAATAAAAGTATTTTAATCTTATCTTTATACATATTCTATTTTACAAAAACTTCTTCAAATAAAAGGATAAAAGTAGTTCCGGGGTTTTTATCTTTGGCTTCTTCTTGTGTTAAACTTCTCACAGTAATTGTGCCATTCATAATTTTTACTAAGCCTTTAACTAATGATAAACCTAATCCGGTACCTGAATAAAGCCGGTTAATATCTTTATTGGTTTTTCTAAATTCTTCAAATACAGCTTCAATATCAGTGCTGGAAATACCTTTTCCACTATCTTTTACTATAATCTTCAGTTGAGATTTATCGTTTTTTTTATATCCAAAATCAATAAATCCGGTATCGGTATATTTAACGGCGTTATCTAACAAGTGGTATAGTACCTGCCAAAGACGATTGTAATCCATATTAACTATTAAATCATCATTTTCAGGCATACTGACTTTTAAGGATACAAAAAACTTGTTCTGTTCTTTAATTTTTTTTATAAAAACTTCATTTAATGCATTAAACATATTTTTTAAACGAAATTTCACTTTTTTTAATTTTAAGCTTCCTGTTTGAATATTTGAAAGGTCTATAATATTGTCAATTAAACCCAATAAGCTTTCGGTATTATTAAAAATTATTTCTTTATAATAAGCATTTCTATGGTCTTCGGGGTCGATATTTAAAAGCAAACCGGCAAAACCTGCAATTGCATTCATTGGGGTGCGTATTTCGTGTGAAACATTTCGCAAAAAAGCAGTTTTTACCTCATCGGCTTCTCTGGCTTTTTCAACTGCCTTTTGTAGTTCTAATGTGCGTTCTGAAATAATTTCTTCCAAATTATTTTTATGATAAATCAACTTTTCATGCTGTTCTTCAATAATTTTATTCTTTGTTTCAAATTGATGATGAACTTGTTTTAATATCTCATTTTGTTTTTTTATTCTTTTATTTTTCTCCAAAATATCTTCATACTGCTTTTTTAAGTGATTATTTTTCTCCAGTATTAATTTTGATTGTTCTTCGGCTAATAATTCAAGCTTTTTACTTTCTTCTTTCATCAGTTGTTCTTTTTCAGATAATGCTTTTTGCTCATTAATTGCTGCTATACGCATTTGTTCTTTTAAAAAGTCAATTTTATAACCTATTGATAAAGAGAGAAGTGTAATTTCAAATACAGAACCAATTAGCATCCCATTGGAGCTGATAATAGTAGTTGGGAAAATATCAAGCCCTTGTAAAACCTGTATGGATGTACCAACAAAATAAAATATCCATGCTGATAAAAAGATACCCGCAGGTTTATATCCTCCCCTAAGAATAACAACGGAAACATAAATAGTGAAAAATATGATTAAAAATCCTATAATATTTAACAGTTGAACTGCAAACAAATGATAACCGGATAAATCAACAAGCCCAATTATTAATAAAAGACCTATTGACAAGAGCATTCCAAAATGTAAAGGTTTGGAATGGTGTTTTGTATCTAAAAATTTAATTGTAAATAAACTCGAAAATATAAATCCAAAACTCATTATTGTAATAAAATAATGATTTACCCAAAGATGATTTGTCCATATATATTTATTTCCAATTCCTGACAAATACAGAAAGTTTACAAAAGTAGCCGAAAGGTGTAGCAAATAATAGAAATAAGTTTTATCAGAAGAACTAAAAAAAAGAAATAAATTATAAATAAAAATCATTAATAAAATTCCGGCATATATTCCATTAATGGTAAAATTATTTCTTTGGGTAATAATTTGGTCTTTTGTTAATAAACTTAAATTAACAAATAACCGGGTATTAGTTTTTATTTTTAAATAGTAAACACTTGCGTTAGGCACTAAACGAAATAAAAATTCACCACCCAACGCTCCTTCCGGAACATTATGCAAAGTACCGCTTAAAATACTGTCTATATGACCATCTTTATACACAGTATAAAACACGATAGTATTTAAAATTCGGGGGCGAACATCAAGATATAAATCTTCTGAGCTATTTTTGGGTAGTTCAATTTTACACCAAATTACCGACTTGGTAAATGCAAATGAAGGTATTTCAGTTTTAGAAGGTTCAAATTTTTTTGAAATTTCAGGAGATACGATTTTTTGAATACTGTATTTTCCCTTCTCGTCTTCTAAAAAAGAAGTTTTAGGACGGATTAAATCCGCATACTGAGCAAAAGCCGTTACTTGACAAATTAGGAAAAGAAAGAATATATATCGTTTTTTAATAGTCATAAATACCTAAACCTAAACACAATAATACTTGACAAATATAATTTGAAACCATTTTTTTCATCCTACATATTAAGCTAATGCATAGACTAACAATACTTCCAAATAGTTTCATTCTATGCTAAATTGAGCGATTATGAACAAAAAGAAGTACCAAGATATTAAGATTAAAAAGTTTAGAAAAAAAAGTAAGAATACCCTTTGGTATTTGAGCCTTCTTTTCTAAATCTTTTGAACTCAATAGATTGTTACTTATTGAAGTAGATAATCGTTCGATTTAGATTTAATTAAATCAGGTTAAATTTAATTAAATAAATCTAAAAAGAGCTTAATATCTAATAAAATTCTTTTTTAGAGAACCAAATTAAATTTTTATTATTCTAAATTGCACACTAATTTTACACACAAAAATCAGGGCAATTTTAAAAAAATATAAATATGAATGTATTGGTTTTAGGTTCGGGAGGAAGAGAGCACGCGATTTCTTGGAAAATTAAACAAAGTCCTTTATTAACTAAATTATTTATTGCTCCGGGAAATGCCGGCACCGGACAATTAGGAACAAATGTGGCAATAAATGTTGATGATTTTGATGCAATTAAAAGTTTTGTTCTTAAGAACAATATCGCTTTGATTATTGTGGGACCCGAAGTTCCTTTAGTAAAAGGAATACGAGATTTTTTTAAAAATGATATAGAACTTGCAAATGTAAAGTTAATAGGACCATCAAAAAACGGAGCTTTGTTAGAAGGTAGCAAAGAATTTGCTAAGGATTTTATGGCAAAATATAATATTCCTACTGCCCAATACAAAAGTTTTACATTAGCAAATTATGAAGCCGGATACACCTTTTTAGAAAGTTTAAAAGCGCCTTATGTGCTTAAAGCCGATGGTTTGGCTGCCGGAAAAGGTGTAATTATTGAAAACGATATAGATAAAGCTAAAACACAACTTAAAGAAATGCTTGAAGGGAAGTTTGGTACTGCAAGTAATAAGGTAGTAATAGAAGAGTTTCTTGACGGCATTGAACTTTCGGTATTTGTTTTAACCGATGGCATAGATTATCTGCTCTTACCCGAAGCAAAAGACTATAAACGCATAGGTGAAGGCGACACAGGACCAAATACCGGAGGTATGGGGGCAATTTCACCGGTACCCTTTGCCGATAAAAAATTTATGCAGCGCGTAGAAGAAAAAGTAATTAAACCCACCATTGAAGGTATCCAAAAAGAAAAAATTGATTTCAAAGGTTTTATTTTCTTTGGTTTAATGAATAAAAACGGAACACCTTATGTTATTGAATATAATGTACGCATGGGCGATCCGGAAACAGAGGTTGTAATGCCACGAATAAAATCAGATTTACTTAAATTATTAGTTGCAACAGCTGAAAATAAACTATCGGGAAAAAGTATAGAAATTGACGAACGCACTGTAAGTACGGTCATGCTGGTTTCACAAGGTTATCCGGGCGCTTATGAAAAAGAAAAAGAAATTAACGGTATTTCTGAAAGCACGGATGTTTTAATTTTTCATGCAGGCACAAAAATTGTTAATAATAAAATTCTTACAAATGGCGGACGCGTAATTGCCGTTAGTGCCTATGGTAATAATATTAAAGATGCTTTAAATAAATCGTATGAAAAAGCAGAAGAAATTCAATTTCAAGGAAAAAATTATCGGAAAGATATTGGATTTGATTTGTAAATAAGCTGTATTGACTTATTAAACCTTTTTTTTTAAATAATGTTTAAACTGCTAAAAAGCTACCAACTAACTAATTTATTGTTAATTATTTTTTTAACAACTGCTTTGCTGTTAAAATATTTTATTATGTCCGGTGCAGGAATTGATACCGGAACAGAAGAACATTCCATTTATAAGTGGGTAATTATTTTTTTTAACAATATAGATGCTCCCGCATTAAATAAAACCTTAGCATTTTTTCTAATTCTTTTCGAAGCCTTATTTTTTATCGTAATAAGTAATCATTATAACTTACTGGGAAAACGTTCCTACCTCCCAATGCTTATTTATTTATTAATCATCACAAACACAATAAATAGTTTGAATATAAGTGCAATACTTTTTGCAAATATATTATTTCTTAGTGCTTGGATGATTATTAAAAAGGCGAGCGGAAAAGACCATGCACTATCAAACTATTTTAATGCCTCTGTTTTAATAGCGATAGCATCATTGTTTTATTTTAATTACCTATATCTAGTAGTAATATTATGGATTAATTTAATCATTGTACGTGGTCCTAAAATTAGAGAAATGATACTTTCTATTTTGGGAGTAGCTGTAATATGGTATTTTGTTTTTTCTTATTTTTATATAAACGATATATCTTTTTCCGGTTTTGGACAAAAATTTATTTTGAAGCTAAAATTTAATGATTTTTTTAGCATCGATTTAAGTGAGAAAATTACACGCCTTTATATTATAACTCTTTTCACACTATCAATTCTTTCTTTATTTAAATACTTTAACAATTTAAAAATAGATATCCGTAACAATCTTAAACTTCTTTTTTCTATTTTTATAGTTGGCTTACTGCTAATTATTTTAACAAGTGCCTCAATTGAAATGGTACACTTAATTGCCATTCCTGTATCTTTGTTTATTTCAAATTACTTAATTTCAATGAAAAAAGTTTTTTGGAGTAATGTTTTTCTTGCCGGATTAATTTTATTAACTGTTTTTAATGTTTATTTTGGTTTTATAATAAACTAAGTAGATACTCTTTGATTTATCCAAGCTAACACATCATTATAAACTTTGTCTTTATTTATTTCGTTTAATATTTCATGACGTGCATCCGGATAAAGCTTCATTTCTACATCCTTTAAACCTGCTTTTTTCATTTTTTCATAAACTTCTTTCACTCCTTTTCCGTTTTCACTTACAGGGTCTTTATCTCCCGAAATTAAATATACCGGTAAATCGTTTGGCATTTTTTGTATTTCCTGAAACTGATTCACAAAAAGTAAACCTTCCAATAAATCTTTATAAAAACCTGCTGTAAAAACAGTTCCGCAATACGGGTCCTTAATATATTTATCCACTTGTTCATTATCACGACTAAGCCAGTCAAACTCTGTACGGTTGGGTTTAAACTGTTTATTGTATGCTCCAAAAGAAAGTGTGGTCATTAAAGGTGTTTGACTTTTTTTACCATAAATCGAAGCAATTAAACTACTTAAGATCTTTCCTACTTTACCTAACATCCCAGGGTCGCCTGCAGTACCGGAAAGAATTAAACCCTTAATTTTTGAAGCATCTTTAATAGCATAATAACGTGAAAGAAATGAACCCATACTGTGTCCGAGCAAAAAAACCGGCTTATCCGGAAATTCGGAACGTATTTTAACGGTAAGCACATGCATATCGTCCACTACTTTTTGGAAACCGTTTTCATCAGCAAAATAACCCAAATTTTCTATACTGCCGGCTGTTTTTCCGTGTCCGCGATGGTCGTTTGCAAAAACAGCAATACCGGATTTGTTCAAAAAGCCGGCAAAATCATCATATCTTTGAGCATGTTCTGCCATACCGTGGGCAATTTGCAAACAGGCTTTTACCTCCGAAGGCTCATCGGGCAACCATTCATAAACATGTATTTGAGTACCATCGTTTGCTTTTAATTTATATTCCGATATATTCATAATTAATTAGTTTAGCTTAGAGTTAAGAAAACAAATTTTATACCCGGATGTTTTGGTATAAATTTAAGAATAAAATTACCAAACTTTTGGCGATTTATAGTAATTTATTTCCATAATTTTAAAACGTTTGGCAAATGTTTTAAGACGTGCTCGGTATTCTTCCCAAGATTGATTGTCTAAATTTGACCATCCCAATTCGGCATAACCGGACAAACGCGGAAAAACCATATACTCAATATCATCCATATCTAATATGGTTTCTGTCCAAAGCGGAGCTTCCAAACCGATAATATTCTCTTTTGAAATACCTTGAACATAAGTAGCCGGATTCCAATCATAAGCTTTATCCACCTCAACATAACCCGCCCAGTGTAAACCTAAGGGACACAATGAATCGTACTGCATGTCCATATAAATACGGGTTGCAGGCGACATAATAATTCTCACACCTTTGTTTACGGCTTTTATCGCATTATCAGGTATTTGCTGCCAGAACTGTGCAATTACATCTTTTTCAATATCTGCTGCTGCTATATCTGCCCAACCAATCATGGTTTTGTTGTATTTTTTAACTATTTTTTGTACTCTATTGATAAATACAATATAATCGTCTTTTTCAGTAGAATGGGATTCATCACCTCCGATATGGATATATTTCCCGGGGGTAATGGCAGCAATTTCTCGAATTACATCATCAATAAATTGGTAGGTAATTTCTTTATCGGTCATTAATGTGCTAAATCCTACTTTTGTTCCTGTGTATAATTTTTTGGCTTTATTATCAGGATTTAATTCAGGATAGGAAGCCAGCGCAGCATTGGTATGTCCGGGCATATCTATTTCGGGAATTACGGTAATGTATCGTTCCTGAGCATACTGAACAATATCTTTATACTGTTTTTGCGTATAAAAACCGCCTTTACCGCCGCCAACTTGAGTACTTCCACCAATTTTTGTTAAGTTGGGCCATGATTTTATTTCAATTCGCCAACCTTGATCATCGCTAAGGTGCAAATGCAAAATATTCATTTTATATGCGGCAATTAAATCGATATAACGCTTAACATCTTCAACACTAAAAAAATGTCTTGAAACATCCAACATAGCTCCACGGTACTCATACTCCGGTTTGTCTTCAATCATACCTCCAGGAATTTCCCATTTTGCTTTTTCTATCTTCTTCGATTCAATTTCAGCGGGTAATAACTGGCGTAATGTTTGAATAGCTCTGAAAATACCGGCAGGTTTATTGGCACAAATAATCAGCTTATCCTTACTGATTTTCAGGTGATAGCCTTCCGCTCCAAGTTCAGCTTTGTCTCTAATTACCAGATAAATTGCATTTCCCGTATCTAAATTAGTTGTTTTTTTTACTTTAAACGGAAAGCCTGTTGCCGGTTTTAACAATTCGGATAAATATTTCCCTAATTTTTTAATTTCAGGCAAGTCAGATTTCAGATAAATTACGGTTTTGTTTGTTAATTTAAAAACATCCTCAGTTGGGGTAATTTTTAAAGGTTTTGGAATTAAATTTGCTTTTGTTAAGTCTTTTTGAGCAATTAACAAAAAAGCAGGTAATAAAAAAATCAAGATTAAAGTTGTGCGTTTCATAATTATATGTTTTAGTTCATTGTTACTATACGTTTATATCCATGCGTAAAAATATGTTCAACGGTTTGAGTGAGTGTAAGCTTTGTACTCGAGGGTCCTACGCGTACATAAAATTGTTCTTCGCCCCCATTTTTAATATAAGCGGGTTTATTTGACTGTTTACATACCAGTGCAATAATCGTTTTCTCCTCAATTTCTGTAGTAAACATAGTAATAAATTTCATAAATTCAACCCCTATGTTTTTACTAATTAAGTTTTTTATATGCAAAAGTGCTTTATCTTCATTTTCAAAACCGTCTTTTTCAATCCCCGTAAACGCTCCTTCATCATTTACGCCAATAAGTAATACACCTCCTTCGGCATTTAAAAAAGCAGCAATACCTTTGAGCCAAGCAAATTCAATTGCCTTATCATTTTTTTCTGTACGAAGATTGTAACGAATGGTCGATTTAAACTCAAGGGTTTTACCTTCGGGTAAGCTTGCTAATTTTTTAATATCTCCTTTAATAAAATTTTTACGTATTTCGGTTTTTTGTAATTCGCGCAAGCGCCTGTTAGAACGGATAATAACCAAAACCATAAATAAAGCACCCAAAAGTAAAATTACGGTACTCAGCAATAGTATCTGAATATTATTTTTACCGATTTTTGAATTAATTGATTTACCGGAAACAACAATTCCCATTAAATAATAAGGTTTCTGTTTGTTTAAGAATTTAAACTTTGCCCAATAATTATTGTGTTTAATTTTAAATGCTACCGTATTTATAGTATCTTTTTGATTATTCAACCACATTTCAACAGCTTTTGCTACTTCGGGCAGTTTTATCCGGTAATAAGGATTCAGCGATGAATAACTTGCATATTCCCTGTCGGTAAAATTATTAATTCCGGGTATATCATAAATATCACCATAATCATTCAATAAAAAAATGTATTCATCATCCGATAAATCAACCTTGGCAAAAGTTCTGAAAATATCTTTTAGTAAAACATGAATGGCAATATGCACTACTGTAGAATCTTTATTTATCCACGATGATGAAATACTAACTACCTCTTCATTAAAAAGTTTTGATACATAAGGTCCCTGCCATATAAAATCGCTATCAACTTTGCTTTTTTTAAGCCAGTATTTTTCAGAAACTGATTTGTTTTGATTTACCTTTTGATTTCTGATGACATTTCCTTGACGGTCAATATATTTTTTTAAGCTCAATTTTTTTCGAGGGAAATAAAAATTGCTTAAAAACAGACTATCTTTTTTAATGATTTCATATTCGTTACCGGTGTTTTCAATTATGGTAATTCCGTAAATACTTTCCACATCACTTAAAATAGGAATAAAAGCACGTTCAAAACTTGCCGTATCATCTAAGTTTATTAAACCGTTTTGCCCCCATTTTGAAAACAAATGGATTGTGTTTTCAAAGCTTTGCATTTGTCCCGTAAACTCTTCGCTTAGGTTGTTTGTTTTTGTTTTAATATATTCATCAACAATACGGTTACGTACTTTGCTTGCTGCAACATAATAAACAATTACGGCAACGGAAATACTTACTATTAAAATAATTAAAAGATAAAAATTTTTCTTTTTTTGTATCTCTCCTCTTTCTGATCTCACAAGCATTAATTTTTATAAAACACAAAAATTTAGATAAAACAAAGTAAATAAAATATCCTGAAAAATCCTTAAAAAGTTTAAGCAGATAAACAAAAACAAACAAAACTCTATTAATTTTTACATAAAGTTAGCTATATTTGTAAATATTTTTAATTTTATAGTCATATTTAAAACTTTTTGTAACAGTTTATGCAGGCAAATATTTCCGTGTTTAGTCATGGCATTGTTTTTGCAAAATTTAAATAAAACATTACAATATGCCATATAGAAGGTTACCAAATACAGATTCAGCACGTATCAGAGCCATGAAATCGGCTCTTGAAAACGGAAAAAATATACATCCGTTTGAATTGGCTTATTCACAATCGTTATATGTGCGCTTGAAATCTTTTTTTCCTGCTTTTGAAGCAGCCGTAAAAGAGCAACGAATTGCTCTAAAAGTTCAAGCGAATAATAACAAAGAATTTTTAAAACTTGCCAAAAAAGCACAAATGTATATTTCGCATTTTATTCAAGTACTGAATCTGGCAATTTTACGCGAAGAGCTTCCTGAAAAAATCAGACCTTTGTATGGTTTAAAGCTAAAAGACAAAAAAGTTCCCTCACTGGCAAGCGAAGAAGAAATAATTGCCGTAGGTAAAAAAATAATTGAAGGTGAAGAAATTAGAACGCGGCAAGGAGGTACACCATTGCTAAACCCTAAAATAGCTATGGTGAAACTTCATTTTGAGCGTTTTTTAGATGCTTATCATCATCAAAAAATATTAAAAGAAAACTCGGCTCGCGCTCATGAAAAAGTTGCAAAACTACGAACCGAATCAGATCGTTTAATACTTGAAATTTGGAATGAAGTAGAAGAACATTTCGGTAAATTTGAAGCTCAAACAAAACGCAATTACTGCCAAAAATACGGTATTGTGTATGTTTATCGAAAAAACGAACGCTCAAAAACAAAAAATGTACTGCAAATGAGTGCTTAATACAGAGAACAGTTAAGTTAAAAGATTATCTGTAAAAAGTATAAGCGAAAATTGTAATAGAATTTGTATTTTTGCGGCCAAACAAATTTAATAATCATTGAATAGTAGAAAAAAAGTATATTTTGCATCCGA